>JAYTVG010001035.1:0-3042 GCA_043744135.1 Deltaproteobacteria bacterium
CGGTGCAGGTGCATGGCGGCTGGGGCTACACGTCGGATTTCGTCGTCGAACGCTTGTATCGCGACGCGCGCTTGGGGCCGCTGGGCGAGGGCACCAGCGAAATCCAGCGCGAGCTCATCGCGCGCGAACTGTTGGATGGGTGACGTATGACGGTGTTGTTGGTCGACGACAACTCTACAGGGGTCGCGGGCGTGCGGCTGCTGACGCTCAACCGGCCTGAGCGCAAAAATGCCCTCTCCGCTGAGCTGGTGCGCGCGCTCACCGACGCGTTTGCTGCAGCGCAATCCGACGCAGCGGTGCGCGTGGTCGTGCTGACGGGCGCACAAGTACCACGCGGCAGGCCGGCGTTTTGTGCCGGCGGCGACCTCGCTGGCGGTCCGGCTGGCGATGGATTTTTTGAGCAGCACGTCGAGCGCGGCGCCTTCGCTGAGCTGCTGTTACAGATGCGCAAGATGAGCAAGCCGACAGTTGCAGCCGTCAACGGCATGGCACTGGGCGGCGGCTTGGGGTTGGTGCTGAGCTGCGACTTGGCGGTCGCTGACGACGATGCCGAACTCGGCACGCCCGAAGTGAAGCGTGGCTTGTTTCCGATGATGATCGCGGCCCTCATCTACGAGCAGTTGCCACAGAAACATGCAAACGCCCTGGTGTTGTGTGGCGATACGGTGACCGGCGCGCGCTGCGTCGAACTCGGCATCGTTAACGAGGCGGTACCCGCTCGACAGGTCATGCAGCGCGCCCTTGAATTTGCGCGCGCGCTGTCGACGTTGTCGCCGTCGGTGTTGGCGCTCGGCAAGCGCGCCATCGCCAACCAAGCCGACATGCCGTTTGAACAAAAGCTCACGCACCTGCGCGACCAGCTCACGCTCAACTTGCATCTTGAAGATGCAGCAGAAGGCGTCGCGGCGTTTTTGCAAAAGCGTGAGCCACAGTGGAAGGGGCGCTAACGTTATGATGCACCAGTCAAAGTCGTCGTCATGAGCTCGATGATGGACAAGATCGCAGACCTGCAAGCGCGCATCGCAAGGGTGCACGCGCTCGGCGGCGTCGACGCCGTCGCGAAGCAACACGCGCAAGGCAAGCTGACGTGCCGCGAGCGCATTGCGCTGCTGTTTGACAAGCGTGCGGATGGCGCGCTTGATTTCGATGAGCTCATGCTGCACGCGCACCACACCAGCGAGTCGCCGATGATGCAGGGGCGCGACACGCCCGCAGACGGCGTCGTCGTCGGCACCGGCCGCGTCGACGGCCGTCCCATCGCGTGCATCGCTTACGACTTCACGGTGATGGCGGGGACCATCGGCCTCAACACGGAACTCAAGTGCCACCGCGTGCGCGAGCTGGCGCTCGACCGGCGCATCCCTTTGGTGTGGTTGCTCGACAGCGCGGGGGCGCGCGTGCAAGAGGCCACCACCGCGATGTTCGCGGGCTCGGGCCAGATGTTTTACGACCAGGTGATGATGTCGGGCGTGGTGCCGCAAGTGGCTGCCATGATGGGCCCGTGCTTCGCGGGCACCGCGTACATCCCGGGGCTCGCGGATTTCGTGCCGATGGTGAAGGGCAGCTCCGCGATGGCGCTGGCGGGACCACCGCTCGTCAAAGCAGCCACGGGCGCCGACGTGACGGCGGACGAACTGGGCGGACCCAAGGTGCACTGCCGTCAAAGCGGCGTCGGGGACCTCGAGGTCGACGATGACGCCGTCATGCTCACCACCATCAAAACCTGGCTGTCGTTTTTCCCCACCAGCTACGACGACGCGGTCCCGCACTACAGCACCACGGACGCGAGCGATCGCCGCATCATGGACGCGCCAGCACTTATCCCCGCCAACACGCGCGCGCCGATGGACATGCACGGCCTCATCGATCGGCTGCGCGATGTCGATGGGCCGTTGCTCGAGCTCAAGCCCAAGTTCGGCCAAGCGATCTTGACGACGCTTATCCGAATGGGCGGCCACCCCATCGGTGTCATCGCGTCCAACTCCAAGCATATGGGTGGCGTGCTGACCAACGATCCCGCAGACAAAGCTGCCAAGTTCATCGAGACCTGCGACGCGTTTGGTCTGCCGCTGTTGTTTTTGCAGGACGTGCCCGGCTTCATGGTGGGCACCAAGACCGAAGCAGAAGGCATCATCCGCCACGGCAGCAAGATGTTGTTCGCGGTCAGCCGCGCCACGGTGCCGAAGTTCACCGTCGTCGTGCGCAAAGGCTACGGCGCGGGCTACTACGTGATGTGCGGCAAAGGCTACAAGCCCGACCTCATCGTCGCGTGGCCCAACGCCGAGATTTCGGTGATGGGTCCTGAAGGTGCCGTCAACATCGCGTTTCGCAAACAAATCGAAGCGTCCAGCGAACCCGACAAGACGCGCGCGGAGTTGACCGAAGGCTTTCGCGACATGATCAATCCGTACGTGCCCGCGGCACACACCTATATCGACGACGTCATCGATCCACGCGACACCCGCCGCGTCATCATCAGTGCCCTGAGCACCGCACGTCGCACGCGCAAGACGTTGCCAGCGCGCAAACACGCCATCATGCCGGTGTAGGCTCACCAAGGACTTCTCATGACGACGCAATTTTCCGACAAGGTCATCGTCACCGCCGCACTCACCGGCGTGCTCGCGACGCGCGACCAATGCCCAGCGATTCCCTACACGCCAGTTGAGATCGCCGACGAAGCGAAGCGCGCGTACGACGCAGGAGCCTCGTGCGTGCACATCCATGCGCGCTTTGACGACGGCAGTCCGTGCTGGGAGGTGGGCACCTTTGAAAACATCAAAGACGAGGTGCGCAAGCGTTGCCCCATCATCTTAAACTTCAGCACCGGCAGTATCGGCGACGACACCAGCAAGCAGCAGGCCATCATCCGCGAGGTCAAGCCCGAGATCGCGGCGCTCAACATGGGCACGATGAACTACGCAAAGTTCTCACCGAAGCGGAACGAGTTCGTCTTCGACATGGTCTTCCCCAACACCTTCGGGAAGATCCTGCAGTTCCTCGACGTGATGAACGCCGCCGGCGTGAAGCCCGAGCTCGAGT
>JAYTVG010001036.1:0-3041 GCA_043744135.1 Deltaproteobacteria bacterium
CGCGCGGCCTCCCATTTGGTGCCGTTAAAGCCGCTCGCGCCGTTGTCCATCGAGCCCGATTTGTCGACGACCAACAAGATGCGCGGCGGCAGCGCTTGCTCCGCAGTGTACACGGTGGTGTCGCAGGGCGGGCCCTCGCCCTCGCCATCGGGAGGCGGTTCGCCGCCGTTGGGGTCGTCGTCGCCGGGGTCTGCGATGCCGTCGTTGTCGTCGTCGGGGTCGATGTCGTCGGGCAGGCCGTCACCGTCGCTGTCGGGGCGGCCGGAGCCGGCGGGGGCGCCGTCGTCGCAGGGCACAATGCCCCCTTCGACTTGGAAGCAGTAGCCGTCGCAATCGGCGTTTTCGTCGACACCGACCTCGACGATGCCGTCGTGGTTGCAATCCGACGCCGACACGTCCACGCCGTCGGGGATGCCGTCACCGTTGTCGTCGGAGTCGTCGATGTTGGCGATGCCGTCGCCGTCGGGGTCTCCTTGTGCACCGGTGCCAAAGCCGGGGTCGGTGGGGTCGCCCTGGTTGCCAAGCGACGACCCGTCGTCAGCGTTTGGCACACCGTCGCCGTCCACGTCGTCATCCTCAGCGTTGGCGATGCCGTCGCCGTCGATGTCGGGGTCGACGGTGTTGGCGACGCCGTCACCGTCGACATCTGAGTCGTCGGCGTTGGCCACGCCATCGCCGTCGAGATCTTCCGCGGCGGACAGGTTCTTTGCGCCGGGCGCGGGGCAGGCCGTCAGCGCCAGCGCGCTCACCGTGAGTGCCGTTCGCAACAAGACCGCACCGGTGGTCCGCAAGAAGATCGCCGCCATGAACACCTCCGCCACTGAGATTGAGTCATCGTATGGCGGACGGCAGCGGGATGCGCATCCGGCGATCGCCCGTAGGGGCGTGTAGGTTTTTTCGAGTCGGGGCTGTCGGGTGCGCGGATCTAACGCCAACGCACCGTTGCGAACAGCCGTCGCCCGCGGGACCCTCGCTGCTGCAACGCTCAACACATCCGGGAGAACAGCGATGACTGACAATGCTCGCCTGCAAGCGTCGAGGCCATCGCGATGGTTGTGCATCATGGCGCTCGCCTGTGCCGACGCTGCTTGCGCACCCGCGTCTGTCACGCCTCACACAGGTGAGGGCGAAGGTGAAGGCGAGGGCGAGGGTGAGGGCGAAGGTGAAGGCGAGGGCGAGGGCGAAGGTGAAGGTGAAGGCGAAGGTGAAGGCGAAGGTGAAGGCGAAGGCGAAGGTGAAGGTGAAGGTGAAGCGTTTCCGCCGCCACTGACGGGCACCGAGACCCTTGCGCTCGCGTCGACGTCAACGTTTCAGTTCATCGAAGGGCCCGTGTACGACCGCGCGACGCGGCGGCTGTTGTTTTCAGACATCCCCGCCAACTCAATCTTGTCGGTGTCGGTGGATGATGTCGCTGACGCGCTCGTCGTGACCGCGGCATCCGGCGCTGCCAACGGCCTCGCCATCGACGCAGCGGGCAACTTGACGGTGTGCGAAGGTGGCGGGCGGCGCTTGGCGCGTTACGACGCCGCCATCAACACCACCACGCTCGTCGACAACTACCAGGGCGTGGCGTTTAACAGCCCAAACGACCTCGCCATCGCCAGCAGCGGCGACATCTACTTCACGGACCCCGCGTACGGGGGCAATCCGCCAGACCTCGGCTTTCAAGGTGTGTTCTTGTTGCGCACCGACGGCACCGTCGAGCTGCTCACTGACGTCTACCAAGGACCCAACGGCATTGCGTTGTCGCCCGACAACCGCGTGCTGTACGTCGGCGACGCGGCGGCAAATTTTGTCGATCGCTACCCCGTCAATGCCGATGGCAGCTTGGGCGCGCGCGAACCGTTCATCCTTGAGATCCCGCAACCTGACGGCTTCGCGGTCGACGTCGCCGGCAACCTCTACGTCGGTGCGCTCGATGGCGTGCGGGTATTTTCGGCCCAGGGTGTTGCGCTTGGCACATTGCCCACGACGCAGCCCGCGAGCAACGTGGCGTTTGGCGATGGACCGAGCGACACCGCAAACCGCACGCTGTACGTGACGCAGGGGACAGAGTTGCGCAAAACCCTGGTGCAGGTGCCAGGTTTTTAGCCTGCGCGTGCCATGCAAGACGCCGCCTATGGACAGTTGTCGACGGCCACAGCGTCGTCGCGCGCGTACACTGCTGAGCCGTCTGTGAGCGTGCTGTCGGTGGCGGTGAATGCGAACGTCACGGCGCCCTCGTCAAGGCTGACGGCGACGTTTGCGCCGTCAACGCCGTAGGCACCACCGTGCAGGATGTCGGTCTCGAGGTAGGTCGCGATGTTGTCGGGGCAAAACGTCACGACGTCGCTGCCGCATGCTGCATTTGAGCAGGCGTACGTGCGCGCTTGCGCAAACGCGGTGCCAGCCACACCCGAGCTGCACACCGTCAGCGCGCGCAGCGCCACGGTGTAGGGCGCGTCAAACGCACAAACGCCATTGCTGCAGCTGTCGGGCCCACAACCTTGTGCATCGAGCACGGCGTTGAGTGCGACCAGTGCGTCGACCACGCGGCTGCAGTTAGATGCATCCGTGGCGCGCTCTGCCAGCGAGCATGTCGGGTTCCCGCACGCGACAAACCGATCGCACGCTGCGGCGATCAACTCGCTTTGGCTCAGTTCACCTTCGCCTTCACCTTCACCTTCACCTTCGCCTTCGCCTTCACCTTCGCCTTCACCTTCGCCTTCACCGCCGCCTGCGATGCACCCCGTGACCACACATGACAGCATGAGACTCAACATCGCGCGAAGCATCTTGTTCTCCTTTCGTTGGCCGGCGAGTCTTTCATCCTCGCCCAAGCTCGATGTGATGCGCCGCGCGCAAGCAACGCGCAACCGCCCGCATCATGGCGCGGGGCAGTTCGCGGGCACGACGTTGTCGTCAAGTTTGCGATCGAGCAGCTTCATCAACGGATCGACGCCGACTTTTTTGGGGGCGGTCGCGACGGTCATCGTCACTGTTGACTCGCCAGCGACCAAGGTGCGCTTCTCGATGAAGATGGGTTCGCCGTCTTCACCGAG
>JAYTVG010001037.1:0-3038 GCA_043744135.1 Deltaproteobacteria bacterium
AAATCAGCGCCACCGCTTGTGCGGCGCCGGTGGTGGTTGGGATCATGTTGAGCGCAGCGGCGCGCGCCCGGCGCAGGTCTTTGTGGGGCAAGTCCAAGATGCGCTGGTCGTTGGTGTAGCTGTGGATGGTCGTGACGAACGCGGTCTCAATGCCAAAGTTGTCCATCAGCACCTTCGCCACCGGTGCCAGGCAATTGGTCGTGCACGACGCCGTCGACACAGTCTTCATCTCAGGTTTAAATGCATCGTGGTTGATGCCGTACGCGATGGTGGCGTCGGGCGGTGCGCCCTTATACGGCGCCGACAACAGCACCTTTTTTGCGCCGGCGGCGATGTGTTTGTGCAGGTCATCGTTGGAGGTGAACACGCCCGAGGACTCGAACACCACGTCGACGTCGTGCGCTTTCCACGGCAGTTTAGTCGGGTCTTTTTCTGCGTAGATCTTGATGCTCTTGCCGTTGACGACGATGGCGTCTTTTTCCACCTTCACGTCGGCGTCAAAGCGGCGGTGCACAGAGTCGTATTTGAGCAGGTGCGCAAGCGTGGGCGCGTCTGTGAGGTCGTTAATCGCCACCACCTCGATATCGGTCAGCCCTCGTTTTGCGCGCTCCGCTAAAATGCGAAAAGCCACGCGACCGATGCGTCCAAAACCGTTGATTGCGATGCGCTTTGCCATGGTCTGACTCCGTCGACACGCGATGCACGCAACAGCACGCACAATGCGCGCCAAGTGGACCGTGTCGCGCGGAACCTTCCCCCACGGCCGCACGCTGTCAAGACGGCGCGTGTCGACGCGGGCGCGGTGTTTTGCCGGGCGCGGTGATTGCCGGACGCCTTGGGGTTGGTCCAGCGCATCTGTGCGTGGCCACCCGCAGTGCAGTCGGTGGCCACCCGGAACCTCGACACAGCCGTCACGGCGCGGTGATTTCAAACCGCAACGTTGCTTCGTCAAGCACCTCCGCCCCCTGCTGCAGGGTGACCACGTGCTCGTAAACATTAAAGCCCGTGTCGTAGTTTGAAGGGTCAAATCCCCAGCGGTAGCGGCCGTCGCCCTCGACCGCGGGGCTGTTGGCTCCCGGCTCGCACGTGCGCGCCGCCGCGTTTGCGCGCTGCTGGCAGATGCTAATCTGCACCGTCGCCGCCGGCACGTTTGGGCTTGGTAGCGTCACGATGTAGCGCATCCCGAAATCGTAGGCGTTGGGGTCAAGCACGCCATCTTCGTCGTCAGGACCAGGCCACACGTACGGATTTGGAAACTCCTCGCCCCACACCACGCCGCCGCCGCCGCCTGCAGCGTCACTCGGATCGTCGCTGCCGGCGTCGCGCCCGACGTCGACGGCAACGGCACGCCCCGAGCAGCCCGACGCGAGGATGAAGACCGACGATAGGGTGGCGCAAAGCAAGCGGCTCATCGACACGGCTTACCCAACTGCGGGCCCGTGTGCAAAACCAACAGCATGCCTAACGCGCTTGACCCCGAGATCTTGCAAGACCACTCGCCCCACACGGCGTCGGATGATGCTGACGTGTCGCTGTGGTTGCAGCGCGCGTTTGCCGGTCGCGTCGTCAAGAGCCATGGGACGCGCTTGGTCGTGAGCGGCGCGGCGGGAGAGTTCGTGGTGCTGCTGACCCCGCTTGGCGCCGTCGTTGTGTACCGCGGCCTGCGCACCACGCTGCCTCGCGATGCCGGCGCCGCTCGCGAGATGCTGGCGGGCATCGCCGACGGTTCGTTGGTGTTGATGCAGGAGCGCGGGACGGCTGCGCTTCGCCGCACGCATTTGGTGCGCATGCACGGCGGCGTCCCGATTGAGCTCGTCGACACTGGCGTTGACCGCCACACCATGGACCGAGAGGCGCTCGACGTCGTCACCTTTGCGACAGGTGTAACGCCCGCCACGGCGCAGCAGCGCGCAAGATTGCGGCACCTGACTGGCGGTGTCTTTGGGCTACTCAAGCGCAAAGTGATGGAGGCCGTGCTCGAAAGGACCATGGGGGCCTTGATGCGCGCTTTTGATCAGCCCACGCCGTCGACGTCGAGCGAGGCGCCTGCATCGCCGCTGCTGCCGCGCAAACGCTAGCGGACCTCGCGACAAGCGCATCGAAAACGCCGCGAAAAATCGGCGCAAAAAAACCCGCTGGAGTGACAGCGGGGGGTTGGGTGGCTTCAACACTGAACAACGCACCAGCCAACGCGAACATCCAAACTGGCGGACCGAGAGGGATTCGAACCCTCGATAGAGTTACCCCTATACAGGTTTAGCAAACCTGCGCCTTCAGCCACTCGGCCATCGATCCAAACCGCCTCCAAAGATGTGCAGGGTTTTTCGTGCCGGGTCAACCGCCGTTGTCGCTATCGCATCACGGCGGCGTCAACTCCGCCACCACCCGCCAGTGGTCACTGCTTTTGTCGGCCCCAGCACGATGGATCATGACGCATCAGTATGGATGGCCCGGTGCAGTGTAGACGCCGACGCGCCCGCCCTCGATGGCGCTCATGGCCACGTCAAACCGCAGCACAAAGGTATCGTCCCAAGAGGTGCGTAGCGCGACGCCACCCCCCCACAGCAAGCGTGGCGCGTCGTTTGCGAGGTCGTGCGCGTCGGCAAACACGAGGCCTGCGTCGACAAACGGCGCGAGCGCGAACGCCAGGTGGTGCGTCCACAATGCGACGTGAACGACGTCAATGCGCAACTCGTGCTGCACGATCGCTTTGATCTTGCCGATGTTGCGCTGGGCGCGCACCCCGCGCCCAGCGTCTTGGCCGCCAAAAGCCAAGTAGTCGACGCTACCGCCGACGTGCGCGAGCTCGACGACGGGCGCGCCGCCTTCAATGACGTCGAACACGGCACGCTGCGCCAACACCACGCGGTGCGCACCCCACAGCGGCGCGAGCACTTGATCAAACACGGCGGTATACAGACGCGCGGTGGCGTTGATGCCGCCAAACCCCCAGGTGCTGCCGAGCTGCGGTGCGGCCAAGCGCGCGCTGCACTCTAACGTGAAGCCCTGCGTTGGCGACGGTTCGCGGTCGCGGCCGT
>JAYTVG010001038.1:0-3038 GCA_043744135.1 Deltaproteobacteria bacterium
TTGTTCAGCTCCCGAGGTCGCTGAATTTCGTTGTTCAGCTCCCGAGGTCGCTGAATTTCATTGTTCAGCTCCCGAGGTCGCTGAATTTGGCGCCGCCCGGCAGCGGGGCCTTGCAGCGGCGCAGACAGCCAGCTAACGCCGCGTCATGTCACCCTCATTCACGCTTCTCGTCGGGCAATCGGTCGCCGCACAGGCAGGCCCGGACCTCATGAGCATGGCGGTGTTCATCATCCCGATGATCGCGGTGATGTACTTTTTGATGATCCGCCCGGAGCGCAAACGGCAAACCGACCACGGCACCATGCTCGGCGCGCTCAAGCGTGGCGATGAGATCGTCATGACGAGCGGCATCATGGGTAAAATCTACGCGATCGAGGATAAGACGCTGGTCGTCGAAATCGCCGACAAAACCCGCGTGAAGGTGCTCAAGGTGGCTGTCAGTGGACCCGCCGCGCGCTACTTGCAAGCGCCGGCCACCGACGACAAAACCGACAAGCTGCCAGCGCCGCCCAAAACGGACGACAAATAGCACCACCAACGATGAGGCGGCGCTACCCGCCAGGCTCATCGAGTGACGCACGCAATACGAGTTCCTGAACTACTTTTGTTCACCTCCTAGGGTCGGTGAATTGCCCGCCAGACCGAACGAGACCGCGACATGCAGACATCCACTTGGCCCATCCGTCTCCTTTTCATTGTCGGCACCGTGCTGCTCGGCGCGTACATCTTGGTGCCGACCAGCATCTACTTCACGCTCAACGACGAGGACCTGGCCGCGGTGCAGGCCGATTCGGCGAAATTTAAAGAGCATGTGCCAAGTTGGGCGCCGATGAGCCACATCGTGCCGGGCTTGGACTTGCAAGGCGGCGTGCACATGGTGCTCGGCGTCGACCTCGACAAGGCGGTGAGCGACAAGGCGCGACGCCTGGCCACGCGCCTCAAAGACAACCTTGCGGAAAAGAAGATCGCCGCGAGCGCCGTCGACCACTTGGGTGAAGAGGGTAAGGGCGACCAAGTGCGCGTGGCGTTTGAAAACGCCGAGGCGCTCAAGACCTTCGAAAGTGACGCCAAGAGCCGCTTTAGCGAGCTCGTCGAGCTGTCGCGCGCCGGCACCACGGTGACGTACCGCGTGCACCCCGATTGGGTGACGACGTTGAAGAAGGATGCGGTCGATCAGACCATCAAGACCGTCACCAACCGCATCGACAAGATGCATGTGACGGAGCCGTCGATCACCAAGCGCGGCCAAGATCAAATCCAAATCCAGCTGCCCGGCTACTCGAACCCGGAAGAAGCAAAGAGCCTGATCGGCCGTACCGCGCAACTTGAGTTTCAGATGTGCGACGACGACAACGACTTTTTGACCAAGCTGACAGATCTGCCGCCTTGGGCGACGCTTCAGTCGGGGGGGTTTTCGCGCCGCGACGGTCAGTACGCGCAAGACACGCACTTGCAGTTTCCCGAGGAGAACCTCGGCGAGTTGCGCAAATATTTGCAAGGCAAAGTGCCGTCGGGGACCAACATCAAGTTCGGCCGCGAGTCGGCGCGTTTGGGTGAAGCAAAAAAAATGCGCACCTACACGCTGTTTGCCGACGTCAACCTGACCGGCGACGACCTCGTCAACGCTTACGTCGCCCAGGGATCGCCAGAGAGCCCACAGCCCTACGTCGTCATCGAGTTTTCGCCCAACGGCAAGCAAATTTTCGCGGACCTCACCACCAAGAGCGTCGGCAAGCGCATGGCGATCGTGCTCGAGGACATCGTCGACTCCGCGCCCGTCATCAACGAGCCCATCACCGGCGGTACCGCGCAGATCAGCATGGGTGGCAGCCGCACGCATGAAGAGATGCTGTCGGACGCAAACCAGCTCAGCTTGGTGTTGAAATCGGGCGCGCTGCCCGCACCGGTGACGTTTCGTGAGGAACGCAGCGTCGGTCCAAGCCTAGGGCGCGACGCGCTTGCCCAAGCCAAGACGGCTTTCATGGTCGGCGCTATTTTGGTGACGCTGTTTATGTTGTTCGTTTATCGCATCGGCGGCCTGTTCGCGATGATGGCGGCGTTTTTGAATATCTTCTTCGTGCTCGCGGCGTTGTCGTTTTTCGGCGGCTCGTTGTCGTTGCCGGGCATCGCGGGCTTGCTGTTGACGGTCGGTATGGCGGTGGACGCCAACGTCATCATCAACGAACGCATCCGCGAGGAGCTGTTGGCGGGCAAGACCGCCAAATCCGCGGTCGAAGCGGGCTATGCGCGCGCGTTTTCCGCCATCTTTGACAGCAACGTGACGACGGCGCTCGCAGGCATCGTTTGTTTGGAATTTGGTTCCGGCCCAGTGGCGAACTTCGCGACCACCTTGCTCATCGGCATCGTATCCACCTTGTTCACCGCCGTGTTTGTCACGCGCGTGTTGTTTGACATGTACACGCGCAACGACCCAGAAACGCTGTACGTCTAGCGCGCTTGTCGAGGTCGACTCGGTTTTCTTTCTGTTTTTTGCTGACTTTTCGCTCGGGACACACCCATGAAATTCGTTCACCTCTTCGACCCCACGAAGAACCGCGACATGCTCAAATACGGCCGGCTGTTCGTCATCGGCGGCTTTTTGTTCTCGCTGTTCAACTTGGTGCTCATCCCCATCGTCGGCATTCCGTTTGGCATCGACTTCGCCGGCGGCACCGAGATGCAGATCAAGTTCAAAGCGGCCGTCAGCGCTGAGCAGATCCGCACGGTGCTCGGTGAGCAAGGCTTCAAAGAAAACCAGGTGCAGCAGTACGGCAAGGTGCAAGACAACGAGTGGTTGGTGCGCGTCGAACGCATGACCATCTTGGAAGCGCCACAGGTCAAACAGCTCGACGGGCTGCTCGACACCGCGCTGGGCCAAGACGTGCGCACCGAGTTTCGTGCCGCTGAGGGCGATCGCTTTAACGTTTACGTCAAAGAGCCAGACGCGGGCGGCGATGCCGTCGCTGCGGTGCGCATGATGGACGAGATCGCGCAGAAGATCGGCGCGACCGTGCAAGCCCAAGGCGGCCTGCAGCTGC
>JAYTVG010001039.1:0-3037 GCA_043744135.1 Deltaproteobacteria bacterium
GTCAGGCACTGCGCGCCGTCACCGCACGCGGCGTCGTCACCGGGCTGGCACACGCGGCCCGTGGTGGTGCCCAGACAGGCACTCATCAGCAGGCAGCAGCTCAACACATATGCGCTGCGCGCCATCACGGTGCGACCTCTTCGCTGGCCCAGCCAAATAGCTCCGGCCACAACAAGCCAGCGCTGAGCGCGGCGCCGCCGACCACCACCAGCACGGTGCCGACGACGACCGCGGGCTGTAACACCAACGACGACAGTTGGATGCGCTGTTGGCGCGCGATCGCTTCGTGACGGGTGTTTGCTGTGTTGTAGTCCGGGGTCGCGCTGCCTTGTTTGTACGCGTTGTCGTCGTTGACCAGCTGGCCGACGTTGATGGTGATGACCGTAGCGGCCACGGCGGATGTGAGCCACGGGATGGCGGCGACGACGAGCGCGGTGGCGCCACCGACCACCAACACCGGGACGAACGTTGGATCGGGCACCACCACTAAGCGCCGTTGCTTGCCCGCGCTCACGTCGACGCGACGCACTTGTTTGGCGCCGTCAACAAACACCACTTCCACCAGGTGTGGCCCGGGGGAAAAGCCGACCAGCGACGCAAGTGGCGCACGACCGCGCACGATGCCGTCAACGGCGACGTCGCTGCCTTGCGGTGCATCGACGCGAGCGTGCCGACGGTGTCGGGCGCCAACAACGCCAAAAACGCCTCGCGCAGCTGCGCGTTGTAGGCAGCCTCGTCCTTCACCGCGTCGAGCACACGTCGGTGCACGGCGCCCGTGCTGGCGGTCGCGACGCGCAGCGTGACGTGGGCGCCCGTCGCTGACACGCTCAGCGTGTGCTGCACGCCGCACAGCGCAGCTAAGCTGAGCAAACACGCGTCAGTACCGACGTCGCACTGCGCGTTTAACACCGCTGCGTCGGCCAAAAACGCCGCGGTGACGTCGAGCGCTTGTAACGAAACGGCGCTGCTGGTCGACAACACGGCCGCCACGTCGGCCTGCACGCGCTGCGCCTGCTCACCGCTGACGTCAACGACCGCGACCGCTTGCGCCGCGTACACTGTGGCGGCGAAACATTGCGTGAGCACAACAATCGCGAGCGCGTTCACCCCCTCAATCTGCCGTATTTGTTGGCGCGAGGGCAAATACGCCGTGCGCTGCCGCCGCAAAACTTGTGCAGTTCATCTCGCAACTCAACGAATTGCATTCGTCAGCGCCCGAGGTCGATGAAATCGCTGCGGCGGGGTACAAGCTGGCGTGGTGAGTGTGGACGCGCTGCTTGGTACCCTGGTCGCTGATCGCTACCGCGTCGTGGCGCGCATCGGTGCGGGCGGCATGGGCGCCGTGTACCGCGCGGAGCAGGCGTCGCTCAACAGGACGGTTGCGCTCAAGGTGTTGCGCGCGGAGTTGTTGGGGGATCCCGTCGCCGTCGAGCGCTTTCGGCGCGAAGCGCTCACCATCGCTG
The DNA here is from genome assembly GCA_043744135.1 of Deltaproteobacteria bacterium. Classification (GTDB taxonomy): domain Bacteria; phylum Myxococcota; class UBA727; order UBA727; family VGSZ01; genus JAYTVG01. The sequence continues at coordinate 1,464 of JAYTVG010001039.1, forward strand.
CGCTCGGCCACCCGCACGTTGTCACCATCCACGAGCTCGGCAGCGCGCACGACGGCTCGCTTTTTATCGCGATGGAGCATTTAGACGGTGAAGATCTAAGCGCGCGGCTGGTGCGGCTTGGACCGTTTGAGCCGGCGCGGGCGCTGCATATCGTCGCGCAGATCGCCCGCGCGCTGTACGGCGTGCACAACAAGGGCATCGTGCACCGCGACCTCAAACCTGCAAACGTCTTGTTGGTTCGCGCGGACGGCGTGCACGACTTTGTCAAAGTGCTCGATTTCGGCATCAGCAAGCTGATGGCCAGCGCCGGCGCGCGCGCGGCCGCACCGTTAACGGGCGATGGCTTTGTGCCCGGCACCCCGGGGTACATCGCACCTGAGCTCATCGGCGGCGCCGCCAGCGACGACCCGCGTTCCGATCTTTACGCGCTGGGTGTGACCTGGTTTGAGCTTGTCACCGGCCGCCTGCCGTACACCGCGTCGACGTCGATGGCGCTGCTGATCGAGCAGCTGCACAAACCGGCCCCGCGCCCCAGCGACGTTGCGTCGGTGTCGTTGGCACCCGCGCACGAAGATCTGATGATGCAACTGCTCGAGCGCGACCCCGCCAAACGGCCCGCGAGTGCTTCGGAATTGCTCGCGCGCCTGGCTGACATCAGCGGCACAACGACGCCGCCACCGCCAGACGCGCAACCGCATCCGCCCACCTCAGCGTCGCTGGCAACGCAAGACGCCAGCAGGATCGTTGCCGCCACGCCACCGCGCGCACCCAGGTGGCTTTGGGGCAGCGCCGTTGTGGTGGTCGTTGTGAGCGCGCTGGTGTGGACGCTGCAACCGACACCGCGCGGCGCGACCTCAATTGACGCCGGCAGCGTTGTGCAGCCATCGGTGCCGCCGATGTTGAGCACCGCCAGCGCGAGCGACGCCGGCACCAGCCTACAAAACCTCTCAGCGGTCGCGGACCTCGACGGTGGGCTTGAAGTGACCGCCGCTACGCGCCACCCGCGGGTGCGTCCGTCGAGGCCGGTCGACACTGCGCCGTCGGCAACATCCGCCCTCACACCGCAAACGCACACCCCAGCGCCTGCGACGTCACCAACCCCCGATGTGGCGTTGGAGGCGTGGCGCCAAGACGTGTTGCGCGCCACCGCGACGTGCAGCTTCGCCAATTGGTTTCGCAGCCAACTGCTGCGCGTGCCGACGGCAGATCTCGCGGCGTGGCAGAAAAATGCCTCGGTGCTGCGTCGGTTGGGCGACTGCGAGCGCGAACGCCGCGGTGCGCCTTGACGCAAAGCCTCGGCAGACGGTGGCGGCGCGCGCTAAGCGTGGTTGCGCAGATGGTCAGCGAGCGCCAAAAAACCCGCCGTTAGTTTGTCGCGCGACTCCAACGACAGCGACGTGCGCGACAGCGCATGCTGCATACACGTCATCCACTGGTCGCGCGCGGCGCTGTCGATCGTAAACGGCATGTGGCGCGCGCGCAGGCGCGGGTGGCCAAAGCGCTCGACGTACAGTGGTGGGCCGCCCAGCCACCCGCACAAAAACAGCGTCAACTTCTCGCGGCTGGAGTCGAGT
>JAYTVG010001040.1:0-3037 GCA_043744135.1 Deltaproteobacteria bacterium
GCGACCTTGAGCTGGTCGCGCCGCGCATGGCGGCTCACCACTTTTTTGAGTTCACCTCCTTGAGGACGTCGATGGCCAACAGCTGTTCGGCGAGGAGCTTCTTCAGCTTCTTATTCTCCTCGACGACGGCCTTGAGCTGCCTCACATCGTCGACGGATGCATCTCGGAACTTGCGACGCCAGACGTACAGCGTCTGCTCGGACACGCCGATCTTCTTCGCAGCGGCGACGTTGCTTGTGGCGTCAGCGTCGCGCAGGGCTCGAACCATCTGCTCGTCGGTGAACTTGCTCTTCTTCTCGGACCTCCGGGAAGCGGCCTGCGCCGCTAACGTTATCGGTGGCCCGAAATTCCCGGAGCAGGTCAGAGGTCCAAACACATACATCAATCTTGGAAAATGAAACAAGCCATCGCTTGGAAGTTCAAAACAACACCTCACCACCGCTTCGCTTAAAACAACAACAGCTGCGTGAGCCAACAGCTCACGAGCAGTCCCGTCACGTCGCCGAGCAGCCCCGCCCACAGCGCGTGGCGGATTTTCTCGATGCCGACCGAGCCGAAGTACACCGCGAGGATATAAAACGTCGTGTCCGACGCGCCCGACATCACCGCGGCCGTCGTTGCGATCGCGCTGTCGGGGCCGTGCACCTTCATCAACTCCACCATCACGCCATCGGCACCTGACCCCGACAGCGGCCGCACCAGCATCATCGGCAGCGTCTCCGCCGGCACGCCGATGACGCTCAGCAACGGCGACAGCAGCGCCGAGGTCCAGTCGAGCAAGCCCGCCGCGCGCACCATGCCGACGGCCACCAACACCGCCACCAAATACGGCACGATGCGCACCGCCACGTCGAAGCCTTCTTTGGCACCCTCGATAAACACTTCGTAGACTTTGACGCCGCGCACGTGGCCCACCAACACCACAAACGCCAGCACAAACGGAATCGCCCCGCTCGCGATGCTGTCCGCGGCGTCACGAAAAGCGTTCATGCGCCGGCCACGTCAGTGCGCGCATCGTCAGGTTCGACCCGAAAGCGCGACTGCAACAACTTCGACACCACGAGCGCCACCACCGTGCCGCACGCGGTCGCGAGAATCGTCGGCAACACGATGTTGGTGGCGTTGGTGCTGCCGTTTTCCAACCGCAACGCGATGGTGCGCGCCGGGATGAGCGTGATGTGCGTGGTGTTGAGCGCCAAAAACAACACCATCGCGTTACTCGCGGTCTTTTTGTGCGGGTTGAGCTCTTGCATCCGCTTCATGGCCTCAAGACCTAACGGCGTGGCTGCGTTGCCCAAGCCGAGAAAGTTCGCGGCCATGTTCATCACGATCGCGCCCATCGCGGGGTGGTCGGGCGGGATGTCGGGGAACAAGCGCACCAACAGCGGCCGCAGCGCGCGCGCCAACAGCGCCACCAGCCCCGCCCGCTCAGCGACGCGCATGATGCCCATCCACAACGCCAGCACGCCGAGCAGACCGAGCGCGAGCTTGGCGGCGTCAGACGCGGAGTCGAGCGTGCGCTGCGTGACAGCCTTCAGCGCGGGGGTTGCGCTTTGGGACGCGGTTGCACTTTGGGGCGCGGTCGCGGTTGTCGTCGTCACCGCGGCACTAGGTGTGGCGTGCGGCAATACGTCTTTGACAAACGCAGCGCACACCGCGGCCACCACCAAAAAGACGAAGACGCGATTCACTGGCACATGCTACGGGGTGGTCGCGCCGCCGCGAAATTTTCAACCGCGCTGAAAACGGCGATCCCACGTTGACGAACCACCAAACGCTCCGCATCGTCGTCGCGTGAACGTGCGCTTCGTGTTGGCGGCGGTGTTGGTGACGGGCGGCCTCGCGGTGCCCGCGTTCGCCGTGTGGGTCCGCGGTGCGCCGTGGGGATTTCGCGGCCATCGCGGCGTGGTGGTGGAGCAAGTGGGTGACGTCGTCATCAGCCCAGCCGCGCGCACGCACGCCCAATACACCTGGCTCAACGACGGCGACACCGTTAGCGTGTCGCGCTTTGGATTTTTGCACGCCCGCATCACCGACCACGATCGCCCCTTCAGTATCATCGTGACCGATGCCGGCAGCGTGCGCATCGGTGAGCAGGGCGTCCAGCAGCGCGGTGGAACGTTGGAGGTGGTGGTGCCAACGTCCAACGTCTCCAGACCCGCGCGCATCGAAGTCGCAGGCGCTGATTTGGTGGTGTTGCTGTACCCCACCGACGTCGACGGCAGCGTGCGTATCCATCACAACGGCACCACCCACGCCGTCGCGTTCGTGCAAACAGGTCGCGCCGAGTTCATGCAGCACGGCGCCGTCGTGCCGGTGGCCAGCGGGCTCGTTGTCGATGTCGATGGCCATGTGCGTGTCGAGCCGCCGGCGCAGCGCCTCAACGTCACCGCGGTGTGCGTGAGCACGGATGCTACGGCAGGTGCGCCGCTGGCGTCGTTGCGTGTAAGCGCGCCGGCGGGCACGTGGCTGTGGACGCCGGGGACGCTGTCGTTCGCGACCGCCGATGCGATGGATTTTGAGCTGCGCGCGACGCAAGCGGTGGTGAGCGCGCGTGACGTGGTTGGCAATGTGTGGCCGACCCGCACGGTGCCGTGCACGGTTGCTGACACACGCGTCTCGCCCCGCGTGCAGCGCTGCGACAACTGTGCAAAAGGAGCGGTTCATGGCGGCCCCTGACCCACCGATCGTTTTGCACCCACGCTCAGCGCATGCGTCGTGCGCACGGGGTGATGCGTGAAACCAAAGTCTGGTGCGCGCGCCCCGCGTGCGGTTAAACCCGCCGACCACGGCGCACAAAAAAGCCCGGGCCCTGGCACCTTCGTCATCAAGGGCAACGCGCGCTACGACCGCCACGACCACTACTACAAAGAAGCCAAGCGTGAAGGCTATGTGGCGCGCAGCATCTACAAGCTCGACGAGATCGACGCGAAATTCAAACTGCTGCGCAAAAACGACGCGGTGTTGGATTTGGGTTGCGCGCCGGGGTCGTGGATGCAGTTTGCCTGTGAGCGCGTCGGCGATCGTGGCGTCGTCG
>JAYTVG010001041.1:0-3020 GCA_043744135.1 Deltaproteobacteria bacterium
CCTCCTTGAGGCGCAAATGCCCGAAGTACGGCGCGCGCGGATCCGCCGCGAGCAGCACGCGCGGGCCCTCCACCGCGCGCACGCCCGCTGTGCGCATCATCTGAGCGAGGAGTGCCGCCACATCCTCGCCGCGTGCCTCGCCGATTTGCTCCCGCAGCGCCATCAGCTCAGCATCGTTGGCCTGGCGTTTTTCGGGCTGGCGCTCCTGTGCGGGGGCCGCCAGGCGCGCCGCCAAACGACGGCCGACGCGCGCCGCCATCTCGAGTTCCTCGTCCACGATCGCTTGTTGTTGAGCCGTCAATGCTTCAGACACGCGGCGGATGTAGCAGAACGGCGCGCGCGCGGCACGCGTGACCGGGTGTTCGCGATCTGGCGCTTGCGCCTTGGGCCTGGAAGGATGGTCAAGTGATCGAGTCTGCTGTTCCTTGTGCGCGCTGCGCGACGCCGTTTGTTGGCGGTGAGGCTGCGTGCGCTGCGTGCGGCATGGCGCGTGTGGGGACGGCGCCGCCGCCCCTTGGCGAGTTCGGTAACGTGTCGTCAGCGACGTCGCATGCGCCGACCAAACGCAAGCTGAACGGACCTCCCACCGAAAGTGGCGCTGTACGTGCAAACGGCGACGACGGCTTTGCACCCGGCACAAGCATTTTGGGCCACTACACCGTCGTGCGGCAGCTCGGGCGTGGTGGCATGGGTACGGTCTACCTTGCTCGCGACGACGTCAGCGCGCAGGAGGTCGCGGTGAAGGTGTTGCCCGGCGCCCTCGGCCGCGAAAAAGACATCCGCGACCGCTTCATTCAAGAAGCGCGCGCGTTGGCCGCCATGGACCACCCAAATATCGTGCCGTTGGTGACGTTTTCGCAGGAGGGCGAGGATCGCTTTTTGGTGATGAAGTACATCGCGGGTGAGCCGCTCGATGCGCGCTTGCGCCGCAACCGCGTGCTGGCGCCGGATGAATGCAAGGTGGTGCTGCGCGCGATCTTGGCTGGGCTCGGCTACGCGCACGCCCATGGTGTCGTGCACCGCGACGTCAAGCCGTCAAACGTCATCATCGAGGGCGACCTCGATGCCAATGCGAGCCATCGCATCTTTTTGGTGGATTTCGGCATCGCGAAAAAGGAACAGGACGGCCAAAAGCTCACGCAGACCGGCATGCTGATGGGCACGCCACAGTACATGAGCCCCGAGCAAATCAGCGGCCACGCCGTCGACGGGCGCTCCGATCTTTACGCGGCGGGGCTGGTGTTGTTCGAGATGTTGTGCGGCCGCCCGCCCTTTGACGGCGACAAGACCTTTCAAGTGTTGCGCGCCCACGTGGAGGCGCCGGTGCCCGATCCGGTGGCCTTGCGCGGCTCCGCCATCCCGCAGGATTTGGTGCACCTCACGCACCTGTTGCTCGCGAAGGACCCAAGCCATCGTCCGATGAACGCCAACGCCGCAATCGCGTTGCTCGACGACGCCAACATGGAAGCGACCGCGTACGCGCCCCGCGTGACGCCCGTGACGGTGTCGATGCCCAAGCCCGCGACCACTGTGCCGCCGCGGCCGGTGTGGGACCCACCCATGCAGATGAGGTCGGTGGGCGCAAGCGTTGACGAGCCCAGCCGCGATGAGCTGCGCGCCGTGACATCGTCATGGACGCCCCGCGCGGCCGCGGTGTTGTTGTTCACCGTGGCTGCGGGAGGTAGCGCGCTGTGGATGAACCGCGAGCGACCCGTGGTGCCGGCCGCGACGGTGGCGGACGCTGGAAGTACCCTGCAAGATGTGGCGTTGACCATGCTCATGACGCAAGCGCGGCTCAAGATGGAGGCGCACGACCTCGACAACGCGCGTTTGCTCGTCGAAACCCTGCTCGACAAAGAGCCTGACAACATCAAAGCGCGGCTCCTGCACATCGACGTGTTGGTGCAGATGCGCGCGACCGCGCTGGCGCAGGTTGAGCTCGCCGCCACCCGCGCGTTGCCCGGCGTCGACGCGGACGTGGTCGCGCGCTTGGACGCATTTGCCACGGTGGTGCAGCAGCAACGCGACGCCGCAATCCTTGAAAGTGAGCGTGCAGCCGAACGCGACGCAGAGCCGCAAGTCAAAAACGCTCGAAGCAAGAAGGATCGCCGCGGCCCGCCGTCGACGTTGTCGAGCAGCGCAGTGTTGGCGGTGACCGGCGCGACGCGGCTGGCGATGCGCCGCTGTTACGAAGACGAGGTGTTAAAAGACAGTGCAAGCGCGGAGGGCGAGGTGCGCTTGGAACTCACCATCGAGGCCAACGGCGCCCCGAGCAAGATCAACGTCGACGCCGCACCTGCCCTCACCCGCGGCCGCTTCAGCGCTTGCGTACGCGACGCCGCCAAGTCGTGGCGCTTTCCGGCGTGGAAGGGCACGTCCGAGGCGTTTCGACACAAGATTCGCTTCAATCCGCAGTAGCGCCGCTTCACGCAGCACTGCGGCTCGCATACAACGCGCTCATGGCGCTCCGCGTTTACAATTCGCTCACCCGCAGCAAAGAAGATTTCGTCACCATCGAGCCGAAAAAGGTCGGCTTGTATGTTTGTGGCGTCACGCCGTACGACCACTGCCACGTTGGGCACGCGCGCGCGTATATCGCTTTTGACGTCGTGGTGCGGTGGCTCAAGCGCGACTACCACGTCAACTACGTGCGCAACTTCACCGACGTAGAGGACAAGATCATCGCGCGCGCACAGCTCACGGGCGAACAGCCGCTGGCACTTGCACAGCGCTTCATCGACACTTTCCACGTCGACATGGACCGGCTCAACGTGTTGAGGCCCGACGCCGAACCGCGCGTGTCAACGCACATGGAGGAGATCGTCGCGTTCATCGTGGATTTGATCGCTAAGGGACACGCCTACCGCGTGCCCTCCACGTCGACGGTCAAAGACGCCGGTGACGACGTCTACTTTCGCGTACGCTCCTTCGATGCGCACAGATACCTTCAGCTCAGCGGCCGCCACGTCGACGATTTGATGGCGGGCGCGCGCGTGGCGGTGGATGAGCGCAAAGAAGAG
>JAYTVG010001042.1:0-3020 GCA_043744135.1 Deltaproteobacteria bacterium
CCGATGTGCCCGAGGTGTGCGAGCTGCAGTGGTTGCTCGCCACCGTCACCGGCATGGGGCTGCTGCAGCGCGCGCACTCCTACAAAGACAAGGTCGACAACGGCATCACCGCCAGCGTGGGGCTGTTCACCTACCCGATTTTGATGGCGGCCGACATCATCATCTACGACAGTGACGTCGTGCCGGTGGGGCAAGATCAGGTGCAGCACATCGAGATGGCGCAAGACATGGCGACCCATTTCAACAGCAGGTACGGCGGGGAATTTCTGCGCCGCCCGCAGTGGCTGTTGTCGCCGCAGCCCAAAGTGCCCGGCACCGACGGAAAAAAGATGTCGAAAAGCTACGGCAATACCATCTGGGTGTTTGACGAGGGCAAAGCGCTGAAAAAAAGCGTCAACGCCATCGTCACGGACTCGCGCGAGCCGCACGAGACGAAAGATCCCGACGCCCTCAATGTCTACGCGATTTTGGAGTTGTTTTTGAGCACGACGGACCGCGCGTCGTGGCGCGAGCGTTTGGCCGCGGGCGGGGTGGGCTACGGCCACCTCAAAAGCGCCATCATCGAGCAGATGGACACGCTGTTTGGCCCGGCGCGTGCGCGCTACCATCAGTTGATGACCACGCCCGAGGGCAACGCGGAGCTCGACGACATCTTGCACGACGGTGCTGTGACTGCGCGAACCCTCGCGCGGGCGACGTTGGCGCGCTGCATGGACGCCGTCGGCATCGGCGAGCGGGCCAAAGCGCTGCGGGCGGCGCGGTAGCAAGGCGCGTGACCGCATGACAGCGCGGCCCTCGACAGCGTGACGCAGACCCAGCGCACAACTTGACTTCACCCCACGAAGCAGCGCAGAAGTTGGCTACACCGCGGGGCCGGCCCCGTCGTCGAGAGGCCCGCGATGGTCAAGTGTCCCAACTGCGGTCGTGAAAATGCCGCGAACTTTAATTTCTGCCTAGATTGCGGCTACGACCTCAAGGCGTATCGAGAGGCGCTGCCGGCCACCACGGCACCCGCGTCGCCGTCCGCACCGCCGCCGCCAGTTGCGCCGCCCGCTCCGATTGCGGCACCAGTCGCGCCACCTCCGCCGCGGGTACCGACCAACGTCGCTCCACTGCCACCGGCCGGGCTGCCACCGTTGCCGCCGCCGCCCGCGTTTGGCGGCGCAGCGCTGCCGGCGCCGCCGCCACCTGCGCTCGCTTCGACCACCGGCATGGCCGCCGCACCGATGCCTCCGCCGTCGTTGGTGATTGCGCCGTCGCCGGCTGGTCCGCCGCCGGCTGGTCCGCTGCCACGTGCGCCGACGATCGCGCCGATCGTGGGGATGGCGTCGATGGTGGTGTCACCCGCGCCTCGTGTGGACCTCGCACCGCCGCCGGCCGTGTCGTTGCCGCCAGCAGCCTCGGGCGGGCCCGTGTGCGGCGCGTGCCAAGCGCCCAATGCGCCTGGCGTGCGGTTTTGCGGCAACTGTGGCAGCCGCATCGACGGCTCGGCCGCAAGTTTGCCACCGCAAGATGGCGCGCAGCGTACGATGTTCATGCACGCGCACGTCGCGGAGCCGATTCAAAAGGTCGTCAAGCTCATCACCATCGACCAGACCGGGCGCGAGGGCATGACGTTCACATTGCGCGCGGGCGAAACGCTGTGCGGGCGCGTCAGCGGCGTTATCTTGTTCGACGACCCGCACGTGTCGCCGTCACACTGCCGCTTTTTGTTTCAGGCGGGTCGTTTGAAGGTAGCGGACGCGTCCAGCCTCAATGGTGTGTACTTGCGCGTGCGCAGTGAAAAAGTGCTCGAGCCCGGCGACCATCTGCGCGTCGGCCGCCAGCTGTTTCGTTTTGAGAACCTCGATGCTGCTGTGGTCCACGTCAAACGTGCCGACGGTGACGACAGCAAAGTGTGGGGCAGCCCGCACCCTGGAGCCTTTGGTCGCATCGTGCAGTTGCTCGACGACGGCAGCACCGGCGAAATCCGCTTGCTGGCGGGAGAGCGCGTGCAGATCGGCCGCGAGATCGGCGACATCGTCATCCCATCCGACGGCTTCATCTCGGGCCGCCACTGCGTGTTCACCAAGGGACCAAGCGGCACGCTGCTGCAAGACCTCGGCTCGTCCAACGGCACGTACCTACGCGTCAAGGGTGAAGCCGACGTCGTTCACGGCGACTTCTTGTTGGTGGGCAACCAAATGCTGCGAGTTGAAATCGTTTGAGCGCGTTGTCGGACAGTTTCGCTGACGCGCTGCTGCGTGCCGGCAAGCTCGCCGACACCGACAAGCTGCTCGTCGTCGGTGGCGCGCTCCAGCTCGCGCAGCGCTTCAAAGCGCTACGCAAGATGACCATCGTGGCGGTTAGCGATGCCAAAGACGCCAGCGTGCTCGTCGATGCGGGCTTCTCAGCGGTGATGGTGCCAGTGATGCGCGGCTCGCGCACCGATCGCATCAAAAGTGCGCTGGTGGCCGCCATGAACACGGGAGCACTCAAGCGCGGCGAACGTGTGGTGTGTGCGGTGGTGCATGACAGCGGTGAGTTCGACATGTTGATGCACATGACGGCCGACGAGGTCGCGTCAGAACACAAATCACTCGAGGTCGCGGACCTGCACACGCGCATCGCGGCGCCACTGCTCGAGGTGCTCGTTGATATCGCGCTGCGCATAGGCCGCGAGGGCTACGAGGGCCGCCCCATCGGCACGCTGATCATTGTGGGCGACTGCACGCAAGTGCTCGAGCAGTCCACGCCACTGACGCTCAACCCCTTTCAAGGCTACTCCGAGCAGGAGCGCAACCTGTTTGACGACGACGTGCGCGCCGCCGTGTTGACCTTCGCGATGCTGGATGGAGCCTTTGTGGTGCGCGAAGACGGCGTGGTGCTGGCCGCGGGCCGACACTTGCGCGTCACGTCCACCCCAAAGGACCTGCCGCTTGGCTACGGCGCGCGCCACTTCGCTGCAGCGGCGGTCACGCTGCAGACCAGCGCCATCGCCATCGCGGTCTCGCAGACCTCCGGTCGCGTGCGCGTGTTTG
>JAYTVG010001043.1:0-10234 GCA_043744135.1 Deltaproteobacteria bacterium
ACGTTTTTCCACCTCGGTGACGCCGACCGGTACCGCGATGATGATGCGCGGCTTCACGAGCGTGCTGCGCCCGTGCGCTTTTTGGATGAAGTGCCGCAGCATCTCAGCGGTGGCGTCAAAGTCGGCGATGACGCCGTCTTTGACCGGGCGAATCGCGACAATCGAATCTGGCGTGCGCCCCAGCATGTCTTTGGCCTCGCGCCCCACCGCAATGATCTCGCGCTTTCCGCCCGGCACCACGCGCACCGCCACGACGGAGGGCTCGTTGACCACGATGCCTTTGCCACGCACAAAGATGCGCGTGTTCGAGGTACCGAGGTCTATCGCCAAGTCCGACGAGAACAGGCTGTACAGGCCGTTGAGCATCACACCTCCGACCGCACCCTACACAAACCCCGACCCGCCGTCGATGGAACCATTCGCGCGCGTGCAGCGGCTGACCTCGCCGCAGCTCAACACCGCAAGCTGACGTCGTCGTCGCAGTGCGGTGGACATCAGTGAACAGGTGTTTTTCAGGTACGACATCGACGCAGGTGCAGGTGGCGCTCGCTCCACCTTCCTTCCGAGAGACGCTCGCTACCGATGTGCGGATACTGTTAGCGTTAGTTAAACACGGGAGTGAGCCATGCCGGTTTCCAACAACAACAACAACAACAACAACACCGAGCGGGCCCGTCATGCGCACTCCGAGCGCGCCACGCAGGCGCCCGCCCCTGCGCACAGCACCCCTGAAGTGAAAAAACCGCTCGAAGTTGCCGCAGCCACGGTGCCTGCGCCGGCCGTCGACGAAGGTGTTAAGCGTGACTCGCGCGCGATGCGCGCTGCCCAAGATGGCCAGATGGGCGCAGGCTTTCAAGATCTCGTGTACCGCCCCGGCAGCGACCCCGTGCACGGCACCGGCATCGGCTACAAACCCACGGCCCCCGTCAGCAAGCCGCCCCCACCGCCGCAGCGCCCCACCCGCAACAACGTCGCGTAGTGCTAGCGCCGCGTGCGCGCGGACGGCAGCGTGTCTTGAAACGCGCGCCACTCGTCGATGGTCGACACGTAGACAAAGGCCGCTTCTGCAACCACGGGCTGCCACTGCAGCGGTACTGCGCTCGAAATGAGCTGCATGCCGCGAAGCAGTTCGTCGTCCGCTGTTGCGTCGATCTTCGGCACCTTGACCACAGACGCGGTGCCCATTTGCTCCAGCAGGGTTTCGCGCGCGTTGACAATGGTGCGCAGCTGGCCGCTATCGGAGGGCGCCATGCCCGCGTGCGCGCACACCGCGGACAAAAATTCCATGCGCTCGACCCTGCTGTTGCGCAGCCCCTCGAGATCTCCCGACACCAGTTCGCGCTGGGCTTGCGCAGGCGATCCCGGCTCGATCCACTTGAGCGGCGCCCCCGAAAGCACCGCATAAGTATCTAAATAGCTCGTTCGCAAGGCCTTGAGCGGCTTGAGGGCCGCGCGCGCCTGCGCCTCCAAGGCGCGCTCCTTTTTGAGGGTGTCCAGCGTGTTGTCCTCGCGCTCGCGCACTGGCAGCGCCAGCTGCGCCAACAACAGCTCGATGTGCGCGGCTACGAGCCCGGCGACCACGTCGGCGGCGTGGGCGGCGAGCGCGGGCTTGATGCTTTTGTCCTTGGCCGCGTCGAGCAGCAACGACTCCCGAAAGATGCCCGGGCCGTACGCCGCGAGCGCGCGCAAATAGTCCGCGGTGCGCGCCTCAAACGTCAGGTCGGCGACGTGGCGAAAGCGGCCGCGCAGGCTCGGGTTGGCCAACTGTGCGAGGCTGTCGCCGGTGGTGGTGAGCTTGACGGCGGCACGGACGCCTGCGTCCGCTGCAGTTGCGTTGCCAGCGTCAACCGCAACATGGGCGGGCGCGCGCGTCGGGCGGTTCGACACCCACGCGAACGTGCCGCCGAGGATCGCGACCGCGGCAGCCGCAGCCCACGCCAGAGGGGCGCGGGAGGTGGATGGCACGACGATGCCTTCATGTGCGGCCATGCGGCGCCTGTCGACGGCGGTTTGCGCGTCTGAGCCGTGCGAGACCACGGCCGTGTTGGCGTCGCCGCTGGGCACGAGCGGTGCGTTCGCGGGGGGGCGCACAACGCTCATCGTGGCGTGGTGGTTGAGATCGGACGGCTCGCGTTCCTCTTCGATGCGCTTTTGGCGCGTGGCGAGGTCAGATCCCGCCAACAGCGCCACCACATCGGCGACGCTTTTGCGCGCGATCGCGCCGACCACGTCGGGCGCGGCGGCCTCGATGGCGCTCGCGGCATCAAGCAGGGTCGCGAAGCGTTGCGTCGGGTTGCGCTGCAGCATGCGCAACACCACCGCGTCGATGCCGGCCGGCACATCGGTGCGGTAGCGCGACGGGGCTGGCACCTTACGGGTGGCTATCAGCTCGACGGTGGCGCTGGGCCCCTCCCCCTTGAACAAGCGCTTGCGGGTCAACAGCTCCCAAAACACGACGCCGAGCGAGAATTGGTCGGCGGTGGCGTCGACGGTGCGCGCCGACACCTGCTCGGGCGCCATATAGCTCAACGTGCCAGCGACGGCGCCCGTCGCGGTTTTTGACAGCTTCGCGTCGGCCATCGCGACACCAAAGTCGGTGATTTTTGACACGCCGTCGACGCGCACCAGGATGTTTTTGGGTGCGACGTCGCGGTGCACGATGTGCAGCGGCTTGCCGTTGACGTCGTGTGCGACGTGCGCGTGGTGCAGACCGCGCGCGGTGTCGTCGAGGATGCGCGCGACCGCCAGCAACGGCAGGTCGAGATTGGCTTTGACGGCGCGCCGTACCAGCGTGGCAGCGTCGACGCCGTGGACGTACTCCATCGCCAAAAACGGCGATTCTCCGTGGTCGCCGAGCTCGCCAACTTCAATGATCGATACGACATTTTCGTGCGTGATCGACGCTGCGATGCGCGCCTCGTCAAAAAAGCGCGCGTAGCTGTCGTCTTCGGCGTCTTTGTCGGGAAGCACGCGCTTGACGATGACGGTGCGCTTAAATCCGCCCGGGCCCAGCTGCCGCGCTAAAAACACCTCGCCCATGCCACCGACGGCGAGGCGTTCAAGCAGGACGTAGCGGTCAGACACAACGCAGCTTAACCCGCGGCGGCGCCCAACAAGAGCAAGATCGCGCGCGCCCCTGTCAAACGCCGCCGGTCGCGCGCATCAAAGCCCGCGAAAAAACTCGCAACCCGCCGCGCTGGCGTCGTTAAAACAAGCGGGTTGCGCCATCACTGCGCGCACAAACGGGCGCACCTGGCGACCGCCGGCGATGAACGTCTCCGTCAAGGCGCGGATGCGCGTGGCGTCTTTGCCCGGCTGCAGCGCTTCGCCGGTAAAGCGCTCATACAGGCGGCGCGTCATGCAGGCGTCGAGCTCTCCCGACTGCACCACCAATTTTGCGAAACCGCGTGGGCCGATGGTGCCGTCCGACGTCAGGCCAAACAGCGTTTGATCCTCGGGCAAAAAGTCGATGAAGCGCGCTTCTGGAAATGCCGCGATGCGCGCCGCGCTGACCGGCGTCAACTTGGTGTCGGGGATGAGCACCTCGGTCCAGCGTTTATACGCGTCCTCGTACACCGGGTGGTCCGCGTAGGCGCCGTGCCAGGACAAACCCGCGAGCAACGGCTCCCCCGAGTAGCCTAAAAATCCCCAACGCTTGAAGTGGATCGATGCAGGATCGATGAGCGTATGGCACTGCATGCACGGGCCGCCCTGCGCGGGGTCGTTGATGTACGCAGGGAAGTGCACTTCCGGCGGTGGCGGCGCAAAATCGCGGCAGGCAAAGGCCTCAAGTGCGCGCGCGCCACGCACGCGTTCGCGCGGGAACGACGACATCGTTGCCATCATCGTCAAGGTGCCTGCCGCGGGCATGCCGACCGGCTTGCCGTTGTCGACGCGCGGATCAAAAAACACGTCGGCGCTCGGGCGGCTCGGGTCGAGGTCCTCCAAGCGGTACTCATGCCACGACAGCACGTCGGCGGCGGCAACGTCGGGGCTCGCGGGGGTGGTCCAGCTCTCGGGCCGCCACCAATTGGGCTCGGCGTCAAGGGCGGTGTTGTTGTCGAGCGTCTGACGGCCAAAGCGCCAATCCATGTGGCGCATGTTCAGGTCGCCGACGGTGTAGTCGGCGAGCACCAAGTCGGACAGGTCGCGGTCGTGCCACGCGAGGTGCGCGAAAAAGCGCGCAGGCTGCTCCCACGCAGAGCGCTGCCGGCTGCCCAAAAGCGTGGTGTCTTGGTTGGGTCCCGCGTCGACGTCGAGCGTGCAAAAGTGCGCGGCTGGCCCGCAGCCACAGTGTTCGCTGTTGAGGTTCGTGTTGTGGCCGTACAGGTCCGTGCTGATGTGCCCGCAGTCTTCGCCGTCGGCAAAGCTTGCGGGGTTCGCCGCGCGGCCGATGAGCGAGACCGTCGTTGTGGGCTGCCACCACGGCGCCAGCGTCGTGATAGTCGCCTGCGCGTCGTTACACACCACGCTGGTTTTGTCGCCGTAGCTCGGCGCGTAGTCTTCGCTGAGCTTGCCGTAGACTCCCGCGTGAAGGGTGCCTGCGGGACATGGCGAGATCACCGCCGTCAAATCGCCCTTCCAAAACGAATGGTCCGTGTTGCCCGCGATGTAGCGGCTGGTGCGCAACAGATCGTGGCCGTAGGTGACCATCTGCTGATAAAATGCCAGCGACGTTAGCGACGCGTCGACCTGCGCGAGCAGTGCTTGCTCGCGGGCGGCGGCGTCAGGCAGGGCTTGCAGCGCTTCCAGCTCGGACATCGTCGGCGTGCGCCCCTCGAGCGTGACGAGCATGCGGCGCAACAACCGCGTGGCGGGCAGTTGCGGGCCGGCCTCCCCGACCTCGAGGTGCTGCGTGCGCGTGGCGGCGCGCGCTGGTTTAAGTGGCTCCGTCGTCGCTGCATCGCGGAGGCAACCGAGCGCTGTCACCACCACAAACGCGCCGCCGATGAAGCCGAGCCGGGTGTGAAGCTGCATGTCGCGAGCATGCCACGACCCGTCATTGGCGGCGAGGGTACGCCGCCAATCGCCGCGGCGGGCCGGCTTGCGCTATTGTGCGCGCCTATGGTGTTTGCATGGTTTGCCTTGGTGCTCGCGTCCACCACCCCCGTCGACACGGCGACACCCGCAACCACCGCGAGTTTGCGCACCGTGGTGTTGGGAATCGCGGCGCGGCGTGACGTCGCTGACACCCACCTGGCCGATGCGCTTTCGGACGTGGTGCTCGACGTCTACGCCAAAGATCGCGCGCGCAGTGCCATCGGCCGCGACGACATCCGTCGAGTGCTCGATCTGCAAGCCGACCGCGCCACCCTCGGCTGCGACTCCGACAAATGTCTCGCGGAGATAGCCCAAGCGCTCGACGCTAAGCGCATCGTCACGGGCAGCATCGACAAGCTCGCGGGCGGTTATTTGGTCACGCTCAATGAGCTCGACGCCACCAGCTTTGTCGCGGTGGCTCGCGGGCAAAAACAGCTTCCGTTGGATGAAGCGCTGCTGGTGGCCGGTGTGCGCGCGCTGGCGGAGGACCTGCTCGCCCAAAGCCCGCTCGGTGCGGCAGGGGGGGTCGTGGCCAACGCAGGATCGATAGACGTCGTCACAGACCCGCGCGGCGCTAGCGTCGAGATCGGCGGCATCGCGATGGGAAAGTCGCCCACGCGCGCGGACAACTTGGCGGTCGGTATGCAGCGCGTACGCTTGCTGCGCGACGACTACGACACTGTCACCGTCGAGGTCCCGGTGCTGCCGGTTGGCACGACCGTGGTGAACGCACAGATGTGCATCGCGCGCGCGCTCGCGCAACAAAACCTCGCCGCCCGGCGCGCGCGCTGGCGCAGTGACGACGCATGGCATCAAGGTATCGGCTGGGCCAAGGTTGGCTCAGGCGCGCTGCTGGGCGCGGCGGGTGGGCTGTTGGCGCTCGGCGGTGTCGCGGGCGCGGGTGGCTACGCTGTCGTCGGCGGCCTCGTCGGCGCCGGCCTGGGCGCTGGCGTGGTGGCGTGGGGTGTCATCGATCTGCTCAACCCACCGCCGCCGCCCGAGCCTGAATGGGAGCTTCGGCGCGTCGTGACGGTGACGCCTCCATCAGGAGAGGTGCGCACAGTTGTGCTTCAGCAGGCACCCGCACACGCAAGCCCAGCGCACGCAGAAGCGTCGACGGCGGCACCAACTGCGACGGCACCGACCGAGTCAGCGCCCCATTAAATTTTTCACCTCCCAAGGTCGCTGAAATAGCCGACTCACTTCGTCGCTTCATCAACCAACGCTGCGAGCGTGGTGAGCGCATCCATCGGTGTCATGCGCATGACGTCGAGCGCGCGCAGACGCGTCACCACGGCCGGGGTGACGTCGAACAAACTGGGCTGGTTTGGCAGCTGTGACTGCGCGGCGTGGGTGGGCGGGCGCGCCACCTCCAGCGTGCGCAACACCTGCTTGGCGCGCGCCAACACGGTGTCGGGCAAGCCGGCCAAGCGCGCCACCTGTATGCCGTAGCTGCGGTGCGCAGGGCCGTCGCTGACCGTGCGGACAAACACGATCTCGTCGTTAAACTCCGTCACCACCATGTGCACGTTGTGCACGCGCGCCAGCGTCTCGTCCAAGCGCGTCAGCTCGTGGTAGTGGGTCGCGAACAGCGTGCGGCAGCCGGTGACGTCGTGGATGTGCTCGGCGACCGCCCACGCGATAGACAGGCCGTCGTACGTCGAGGTGCCGCGGCCGATCTCGTCAAGCAGCACCAGCGAACGGGGCGTGGCCCCGCGCAGGATCTGGCTGGTCTCGGCCATCTCCACCATAAACGTCGAGCGTCCGCGCGCGAGATCGTCGCAGGCGCCGATGCGCGTGAAGATGCGATCGCACAAGCTCAAGCTGGCCTTCGCCGCGGGCACAAACGACCCCGCCTGCGCCAAGATCTGCGCCAGCGCCACTTGCCGCATCATCGTCGACTTGCCCGCCATGTTTGGCCCCGTGATGATCAGCAGCTGCCGCGCGCCGCCCACCTGGACGCTGGAGGGCACGTAACTTTCGCCGCGCCGACGCGCACCGGCCTCGACGACAGGGTGGCGCGCGTCGACGAGATCGAGGGTCGCGGCGTCGCTGTCGAGCAGCTGCGGACGCACCCAGCGCTCGCTGACGGCTACTTCGGCTAAACTCGCGAGCGCGTCGAGCTCGGCCATCGCCGCCGACACGAACAGCAACGCGCGTGCGTGCGTGGTGACGTCGTCCATCAGGGTCTCAAACAGCTCACCTTCGCGTGCCAAACGACGCTGCTCCGCGCCCTCGACGTCGGCCTGCAGTCGCATCAGTTCATCGGTGACGAAGCGCTCGCCGTTGGCGATGGTTTGCTTGCGGATGAAATGTTTGGGCGCTTTGTGCTGCTGCGCTTTAGTGACCTCGATGGTGTAGCCAAACACCCGCGTGTAGCGAATCTTGAGCGTGGTGATGCCGGTTTGCTGGCGCTCGCGGTCTTGCATGCTGGCGATGGCGTCGCGGCCACCCGAGGACAGCTTCGTCACTTCATCAAGCGTCGTATCAAAGCCAGTGCGAAACGCGGGCTCGCTGCCCAAAGCAGCTGGCGCATCGTCACCTACAGCTGCCGTCAACGTCGTCGTCAACGGCTGCAGCTCTTGCAGCCGCGCCGTCACGTCCGCCAGCACATGCGCGGCGCCCGAGGGGCCATGCACGACGTCACCACAGGCCTCGAGCGCTTGTTTGAGCCGCAGCAGGTCTCGGGGGCTACAGCGGCGCGCGGCGATGCGCGCCACCAACCGATCAATGTCTGGCATGCGCTTGAGCGCCGCTCGCAGGTGCACGCGCATGGCCGTGTCGGTGACAAGGTCGCTAACGCGGTCGAGGCGCTGTTCGATAGCGCTCCTGTGCGCTGACGGCCGCGACAGCATTTGCAACAACCGTCGCCCGCCCGCGGCACTGCTGGTGCGATCGATCAACTCCAGCAGCGTGCCTTCTTTGCGCAAGTGTCCCGCCGGCCCCATGAGGTCGAGGTGGCGCGCGGTGGTGGGGTCGATGATGAGCGTGTCGCCCAGGCCATAGCCGCGCGCCGGCAACAAATGCGGCAACAGCGTGCCCTGCCCCATGCGTTGCGCGTAGCTGAGCGCGGTTTCGACCGCGACACGCGCGAGCTTGCGGGCGCCGTCGCTGAGCCAAGGATCGGCGGGGCCTAGGCGCTCACTTAACGCGAAGTCGCCCGGGCGGTCGGTGAGCTCGACGCGCACGCTGGACAGCTCCGCGATGCGCGCGGCCGCCGACTCGTGCGCACCGCGCGCCAACACCAGCTCACGCGGCGCCAAGCGCACCACTTCATCGACCAACGCGTCGAGCGACAGCACCGTCGCCATCACCTCACCCGTCGACGCGTCCATCGCGCACAAGCCGATGTTGTCGTCGCTGTTTGAGGCCGCGACCGCCACCAAGAAATTATTTGCGCCCGCCTGCAAGCTCTCGTCATCGAGCACCATGCCCGGCGTGATGATGCGCGTGAGCTCGCGCTTGACGATGCCCTTGGCGAGTGCGGGGTCCTCCATCTGGTCGCACACCGCCACCTTCATGCCGGCGCCGATCAACTTTGCGATGTACTGCGGCGCTTGGTGGTGGGGAAAGCCCGCCATCGGCATGGCACCATCGCCTTTGTCGCGATCGCGCGTGGTGACAGCGAGGTCGATGAGCGGCCCCGCGGTGGTGGCGTCCTCGCCAAACAGCTCGTAAAAATCACCCATGCGAAACAGCAGCACTGCACCCGGTGCCTTTTGTTTGGCATCGAGCCACTGGCGCAGCATCGGCGTGATCTTGGTGTTGGGCGGCAGCGCAACTGCGCTCGTCGCGTCGGTCGGTGGCGTTGAGATCACACGGCAATCTCTCTTGTCGACGCGGCAGGATCAAGGCAGCACCCTTGCGCACCACAGCGATCTCTCCCTTAGACGTTCGCGCGCGAACCCACTAACACCCGCAGGCATGGCGACACGCACCCCACGCTCGACTCCTCGCGGCAGCCCGCGCCCGCCCTCGCGCGCCGCGAAAGGCAGCGCGGACACCGCCAAAAAACGCCCTGCGCGCAAACACCTCAACGCCAAGCAGACCGCCCACCTGCGCGGCATAGCGCACGACCGCAAACCGATCGTGTTGATGGGCAACAAGGGCCTTACCGAAGCGGTGGTGAAAGAGACACTCGCGGCGTTGTTGGCGCACGAGCTCGTCAAGGTGAAGTTGCCCGACGCTGACGACGTCGATGCGGTGGCGACGGCGCTTGCGCGTCAGACCAACGCACACCTCGCGGACCGTATTGGACGCATGGCGGTGTTGTACAAACAGCACCCCGACAAGCCACGGATTCGATTGCCAGATTGATGTTAACTGGCGCGTGTCAGCAGGCGTTTGGCTTGTTGCACCACTTGCGAGGGGATTTGTTTCGACTTCGACAAGGTTTTGAGATCGTTTGAGCGGATGAGCGGCAGCCAGCGCATCACTAGGCTCATGGGCGTCTTGGGGTTTTGCACCAGCGTCAACTTGACCTCGTACGCTTTGGTCCATTCGCCGTTGTTGCAGATGGTGCGGATGACGTCGTCACCGAGCTGCTTGTTGCGCAGCACTTGCGGGATCACCGCGTCGACGATCTTGGGGTTGTTGATGCCCGCGATGGCGATCGCGCGATTGGGGCTTTTGATCGCCTCGAGCGCAAACTCAAGCCCGCCGGAGTTTGCCGCCTTCATCTTTTCCATCTTGGTCATCTGGCTCCACTTCTTTTTGGCGTGCGTGTCTTTGTCGTCCTCCATGACACCGATGATGTCGTCGTCGGACAAGTCGCCACCGGCCAAGATGTACTCGTCGGGCGTCATGCCTTTGGCAGCGGCGGCGCGGCGTTCCTCCTCGGTGATGAGCGCCTCGCGGATCTTCACTTTTTTCAGCGCCGCCAACATCTCGGACTTCCCTAGGCGCACGAAGCTGTCGTCAAACTCGGAGACGTCCTCCAAAAACACGCCCTCGCGCACCAAAAAATCGACGGCCTTGTCGAGCTCTGAGCGCAGGCACTTGGGATTTTTTTTGAGCCCGCGCACGATGAATTCGTTGCGCAACAACCGCTCTTGGTTTTCCACCACCACGTTGATGATGCGCTCATCTTGCGCGTGCTCGGCCATGTGCACAAAGCCGGCGTCGGGCGTGGTTTTGTTGAGCAGTACCTTCTCCGCCACCGCGAAATTGGCCACCAACGTATGGCAAAACGCTT
>JAYTVG010001044.1:0-3014 GCA_043744135.1 Deltaproteobacteria bacterium
CGATGAGCGCCCACACCGACTTCCACCACAGCGCGAGCGGTACGCTGACAGCGAGCGCGATCGCTTGCGCGGCGATCTCGAGAAGCATGACGCGGCCGACGTGCAGGTTGCGGTTGTTGGACGCGACGTTGCTGCTTTCAAATCCCAAGATCAGCAGCTGCACCGACGCCACCGGCAACAACAAGAGAAATTCACTTCGGTGATAGGTCAGGTACGCGGGGACCGCACAAGCGGCGCCGATCGCAAACAGCATGACGCCACGCACGACGTGCATGGTGAAGCCCGTGTCCAAAAACGCCCGTTCGTCGCCGCGCTTACTGCGGATGATCGCTTGATAGACACCGACGTCGGACACCAGCTGCAAGCCGATGACAATAGCCAAAACAATCTGCATGAGCCCAAACGCATCCGGTTCGAGCAGCCGCGTCATCACCAAGTTCGAAGCCAGGCGCAGCGCTTGGCTCACGAGCTGGCCCGCCACCTGCACCATCGAGCCACGCACCGCGCGCGCGCCGATCTCTTGCCGGCTGTGGACGGGCGTCTCGGTCACGGCAATCCTTCGACGCTGGCGTTGTGTACAGCAGCACCGAGCGCGTCAACGTCGACGAAACGGACGCCGTCGTACACTTGTGCCCAGGTGCGTGGCGCACCGTCCGCGTCGCCTTGCACCACGCGCGCAGCGTGTCCGATCGCGCGCAGGCACGCGACCTCGAGCGCTGCGCCGCCTGCGTCGTAGCCACCGACGCGCACCGTGTTGAGCGCCGATGGCGGTCCGTGTGCGCGATCCGGCGCCAAGCGCGGCGACAACGCTTGCTCGATCTGCCTTGCCGCCACCAGCGCGTCGGTGCTCTGCGATTGTTGCTTGCACCACGA
Organism: Deltaproteobacteria bacterium; assembly: GCA_043744135.1. GTDB lineage: Bacteria > Myxococcota > UBA727 > UBA727 > VGSZ01 > JAYTVG01. The sequence continues at coordinate 874 of JAYTVG010001044.1, forward strand.
CACAACGATCGGTGCCGTGGACTCGATGAACGGCTCGCGTTCGCGGTGACGCGGCAGCGGCGCATCTGTCGCTAACGGCGGCGGAGCTGTCGACAACAGCACCGCTGCACGCACGATGTCGATGGTGCCAGTGGTGAGCGCCGCTGCCGATGGGCGCACCATGTCTGCGAGCTGTAACAGCGCGAAGTGCCCCGGCCCAACGGCGACGCGCTCATCGTTGCCGCGCGACAACAGCTCCCGCGCACCGACAGTGAGCGACGACGCGCGCAGCTCGACATAGCGCTTGCCGAGCGCACCCTCGCGGCGAAAGCTCGCGGTGCGTACGAAGCCGTCGGCGTCCAACTCAGCGAGCAACAGCACACCATCGTTTGGGGCTTGAGCGAGCTTGAGTTCACGCTGCACAAGCGCGCCACCCGTCGCGCAACGGCGAACCACTTGCGTGCCGTGCGCTTGCAGGCCCGCCAAAGTGACGTCGACGGTGCTCGACACCATCGACTCGCCGCTGCACGCCGCACACAACAAGGCAAAGTACGCGGTGTACCTCACGTCGACTCCGGTGTGCGCGTGGCGTCGCGTGGACTTAACGGCTTCGTCGCGACCCTGACGACGGCGTCATGCTCGACGATCGAGTGCGGCGCGACCGACTTCGTCAGCCAAACGTTGCCGCCAATTACTGAGTGGTGCCCCACGACCGTGTCGCCGCCGAGGATGGTCGCGCCCGCGTAGATGGTGACATGATCTTCGATGGTGGGGTGTCGCCTTTGATCTTGTAAGCGGCGCGACACACTGAGGGCGCCGAGCGACACGCCTTGGTACAGCTTGACGTGATCGCCGATCTGCGTGGTCTCACCGACGACCACGCCGGTGCCGTGGTCGATATAAAAGCTGTCACCGATGGTGGCGCCTGGGTGAATGTCGATACCCGTGCGCGAATGCGCGTCCTCGCTGAGCATGCGCGCGAGCAGGCGCACGCCACCGCGCCAAAACAAGTTGGACACGCGATAGCCCATCACCGCGCGCACACCGGGGTAGGCCAGGATGATCTCCTCGCGGCCGCGCGCCGCCGGATCGCCGTCCAGCAGCGCTTGCACATCGCGCGTGAGTTGCGCGCGCAGCGTCGGCAACTGGGCGAGCAGTCCGAGCACGAACGCCTGAGCAGACGCGCGCAACTCAGCATCCACATTCGGCCGCGACGTCGATGACGCCATGTCGCGCGCGGTTTGCTCAACCAGCTTCGGGAGCAACGTCGCGAGTCGGTGGCCCGTGACGATCTCGATGTTGTCCGTGGTGATGCTCGCACTGCGCGCAAATCCCGGGAAACACAGTTCCTCGAGTTCTATCAAGATCTCACTGACGGACTCGCGCGACGGCAACGCGCCAACATGATTGACGCCGCCGAGCGTGCGGTAGCTATCGACAAGGTCACGCGTGAGCGATTGCAAGGTGTGCGGCGGGGTCACTGCAGCCTAGCCTGCCCTATCCAAACGCGCCCGGCCACTGCCGCGAACGCCCGCGCGCGTGGAACCTAAAGAACGATTCAGGTGACAAAACTCAAGTCCTTGGCGTTTTTGGGCTTCACGTTTTTGTCGCGCAGCCATTCGTCGTTGAACAACCGGCTTTGATAGCGGCTCGCGCCATCACAAAGGACGGTCGCGATGACCTTGTTGGGTCCGAGCTTGCGCGCCAACTTCACCGCGCCACACACGTTGAGACCTGCGCTTGCACCCACGAACAGTCCATCGTTGCGCAACAAGAAGTGCACCATCTCGGTTGCTTCTGCATCGGTGCCGCGAAACGCGCCGTCGAGTTTAGCGCGCGCGAAATTGGCGGTGATGCGTCGGATGCCGATGCCCTCCAAAAACGAACTTCCTTCCGCTTCAAGCGTGCCGTTGTTGACATGCGCGTACAAGGAGCTCCCCATCGCGTCGACGACGTAAGTGGCGATGTTGGCGTCACGCTCTTTCAAAAACGCGCTGACACCGCCAATCGTGCCGCCGGTGCCCGACGCACACACGAATCCGTCGAGGTGACCTGCTTGTGCGAGCAACTCGGGCGCGGTGCCGTGGTAGTGCGCGTCGCTGTTGGCGAGGTTCTCAAACTGGTTGGCCCAAAAGCCGCCGAGCTCGTGCGCGCGCTGCTTC
>JAYTVG010001045.1:0-3004 GCA_043744135.1 Deltaproteobacteria bacterium
GTTGACGTTGGTGCGCGACGCCACGGACGTCAAGCAGCTGGCGTACGCGGTGGTGGGCACGAGCTTGGCGGGGTGCACGCTGGCGCCACCAAACGCGGGCGACTGAGTCCACGGGAGTGCCGACGGATTGCAACGAAGCTCCGGTTGGGTGCGCGCCGCCTCCCATGTGCATGCCTTAACTCTCGTTCACCCGAACTGCCCACCAAACTCCCTGACCGCTCAGCACAGCGGACGTCGTCGTCAGCGCGCACTGTCGACGACGCGAATGGCAAAGCCCGTGCACGTATAGATGCGCTTGCCGTCGACCCACAGCGAACCGTTGGCAACGAGCGTGACGCCATTGACGCCGCGCTGCACGTCAACCACCTCGACGTCCGTGTTGATGAGGCGGTTGGTGGGCACCACTTGCCCGCGGTATTTCCAGCTGTGGCGCGTGCCGACCGCGAGTGTCTCAAAGCGCGCTTGCCGCATACCAGCGTCGAGGTGGAGCTCGGCCGCGATCCATTGGAGCGCTTGCACCATGGCCTCAAGGCCCAGCGAGCCGGGCTGCACCGGATCGTCAAAAAAGTGCGCGCGAAAAAACCATTCGCCCGGGTCGACGCGCTTGTCGGTGCGCACACGCAAACCGGCGGCGTTGGGCCTCACGTCCGTGACGCGATCGATCATGCGCAGCATGGTGCCGGGCAGCGCGAGCGCGGTGTTGGCGCGTGGCAGGTCGGCGGCGAACGCGACGCTCGCCGGCTGTTGCATCGCACGCTTGTCGTCGTCGGACGTGGCAATGCCGGCTTGTGATGCAAATGCACTCGCCGGGAAAAAGCCAAACACGGTGGTGCCGTCGTACACCGGCGCCCCGGCCGCTGTCGTGACCGCGAACGACAACTCTTGGATGATCATGCCACCCGACGCGGATGATTTCAGCAGCGTCGCGCGGGTGTGCAGCGTGCCGATATCGCGGTGGATCTCTTGATGCAGCGTCGCCGTTCCGTCGAGGTTGCGGTAGGACAAATCGGCGTCGGTGGTGAGCGCACTGCCGACGTAGCTGCTCACCCACCCGCACGGCTGAAGCGCAACCTCAAGCAGCACCGCAAACGGCATGGTGCCACCGCTGCTGTGCGCGGTGGCGTCGAAGTACCACGCGTCGCGCGGCACATCGTACGCAACCAATGCGCTCGTGTTGACCGCGAACGCGCCGCGCAAAAGCGCTCCGGGCGGCGGCCCCTCGACCTGCAGCACGCGGCTCATGAAGTGATACGGCGGCCCCGGCAGGCGCGGCACGCGCGCGCGTACGTCGGCGCTATCGTACAGGCCCGCAAACGCTTCCGACGGCCTGCCGATGCCGGTCGCGAGCAGTGAGCGCTGGTCGTAGACGCACGGCTGGCTGTTGTTGACGCCTCCGACGCCATCGTGACCGGATGCCTTCGTGACGTCGCCGACGAGGTCGGGGCGGCTCGACAGCGGCCAGTCCCGCACCAAACACAAGCGGACGCTTTCGCAGTGCAAACTCTTGAGACCATCGACTGTGACAACGATGTCGGCCAACACCGACGGCTCAGCACCATCGGCCAGCGCCTTCACAAACACCTCGTAGACCATACGCTTGTTAGACGGCGTCGCTTGGCCGCGGCAGCGCAACTTAAACGTTTCGCCAATCGCGGGCTCGAACAAAAAGCCGTCGCGCGGCAGCGTGAAGCCTGCACCGCCAAGCACGATCGCCAGCGCCTGCAAGCAGCCATCGAACATCAAGGTGCCCGGCATGCACGGATCGTTTTTGAAGTGACCGGGAAAAAACCAATGGTCGGGGCGCAGGTCGAGCTCAGCACACAAGTAGCCGCGCCCCCATGGTCCCCCGGCGAAATCTAGCGTGGTGACGCGATCGATCAGCAGCTGTGGCGACGGCGCGATGCGCGGTGTGCGCACGTGTGACGCGGCGCGCTCAAAGCCAGCACCGAAACAGCCGAGTGCGTCGTTTGTACTCCATGCCGACACTTCGTCGCTCGACAGCGCGCGCTTCAGTGTTGGCGCGGGCGCTGCAACATGCGGGAGCGCGCGCACCGAATCGCCGTCGACATCGGCCGCGGTCCACAGCACGCCCTTTGAGTCCGCCAATTCCGCATCCGTGAAAAAGCCGGCTTGGCCATTTGTGACAGACAGCAGCGGAGCAGCGCTCGCCTTGTTGACGGTGTCAGAATGAAAAAAGAACATCCGCGTGGTCCCGCCCTTGGCGGAGGGCGCGTTGGCGTAGCCGTCGACGTGGATGTCGTGGGCGAGTGTGGTGCCCGCGAGCGGCATGCGGGCGTGAAACGTGAGGTCACAGCCCAGCAAGCGGTAGATGCGCTCGGAACGGTTGTCCGCGTCGACGCCCATGTAGCTCACGAGCAACAAGTCGGCCTGGCCAGTTTCGATCAAGATGCCGGGCGGGATGCGCCCCTCGTGCAAATACCAAGACGCCCACGTGATGTCGGTTTCGGTTTGAATACTGCGATCTTTTTCCAGCACGCCCGCCGTCGCGTCGATCGACATGACGCGGTCCGCCAGCAACAATGGCGGCATAGGCATGCGCACTTGGCGCGCAAAATGGTCCTGACCCGCAAACGTCGGGCCCCACACGCCGCTGATGCGCTCACATGCGAGCTGTTCAAGCTGCGCTCGCGTCCACAACGGCGCGTCTTGGTCGCGTTCAAGCGCGGGCCTGGCAGCGGGCGCCGGCAGATGCACAGCACCGGTCGGCGGCGACAGCTCGATTGCGGCCGTAACGACAGTTGCATGTGTGTCCAACTGAGACTGCGGCGCGAGCTCAAGCAACTGGCGCAACGATTGCTCTTGGTGGGCGATGAAGCTGCGGTGCCCGTCCGCCGCCGCCGCCAAAAACCCCTGGTGCGCTGCATCCATTTCTGCGCGCTGGCGCTCAAGCAGCTCGCTAAGTGCCCCTGGTGACGACGGCGTATCGATGACCGCAGCGACCGGCGGCGGCGGGGCGAGGCGGGTGCGCGGCGTCGCTGGCAAC
>JAYTVG010001046.1:0-3001 GCA_043744135.1 Deltaproteobacteria bacterium
CGCGTGCGCACGATGAGCGCGGCAGCCCCAAGCGCGTGCGGCGCGAGCGCTTCTTGCAGCGATAGCTCGTCGATGACGAGGTCTTCCGCGGCGTGGTTGCCGCTGACCACGTCGGTGACGGTGTGCAGTTCTTGCGGCGTGACGGACACGAGCAATGCAGGCATCAGCGCGTCTTTGAGCAGGTCCACGACGCTGATGCGCTCTTTGACGATGTGGCCCACGCACTCGGTGTGGGTGCCGCTGCCGTGAGGGGTGAACGTATGCGTCTCGCAATTGCACGAGCCGCCGCGCCGCACATCGCCAACAAACGCACCGGCCGTTACCGCAATTGACGTCGCTGCAGGCAGGGAAAAGGCTCGCATCGGGGCGTCGAAGCGCACCTGCCACGACAAGTCGATCGGCCGTCGCAGGTCGATGGCGAGGCCAGGGCCGACCAGCGGCGCATGCCACGGCACGGGCTAGGCCTCGACCTTGCGCATGCGCAAGCGCGCTACTGCGGTGTGAGCAACGAGGTGCTCATCGATGATGGCGTCGATGTCGCCCTCATTGTTCGCGGTGTACCACACGCCTTGCGGCGGATTTTCCGCGCCGTACACGACGATCACGGGACCTTGAGCACACGCATCCAAACACCCCGCGGAATTGATGCGCACCGAGCCCTTAAGACCGCGTGCGTGGCACTGGGCCTTGGCGTGCGCGCGCAGCGCAGCCGAACCGCGCGCAACGCAGCTGCCGCGAGGGTCGTCAGCGGCACGATCGTTCTCACAAATGAACACGTGATGCTTCAACGACACGCGGCGCTCCTAAAATGCAGTCGGCGCAGAGGTAGCAACCAGAATCCCGCCCGTCGATACCGCAATCGTCGCGTGCTGCGCTACAGTGGTCGCGTGGTGGTCATCGACGCGTCGCTTGCACGACAGGCGCATATTTTGGTTGGGGAGGATGACGACGCCCTTGCGACGATGGTGACGACGTTTTTGACCAAGCGCGGCTATCGCGTCAGTCGGGCCAGCGACGGCCAAGGGGTCATTGATGCACTCGCACGCAGCGAGGTCGACCTGGTGTTGCTTGATGTCATGATGCCCAACAAGACCGGCTTTGAGGTGTTGCGCGAACTGCGCGCCGCCGGCGACACGACGCCGATCATCATGGCGACCGCGCTGGCGATGGCGGACGACATCGTCAAGGCGCTCGAGGCGGGCGCTGACGACTACGTGACCAAACCATTTTCATTGCCGGTGTTGGCGGCGCGCGTTGATTTGCGCATGCGACCGCGACCGCTGAAAGCACCCGAGTCGCCACGACCGCAAGCCCGACACGACGCGGACCGCGGCGACGCCGCCAAGCGCGACGCCGGTGCGAGCAACGTCGGTGGCAACGACGCGAATGTGAGCGACGCTCGCGAAGGCCTTAGCGACGCGGTGGTGGTCGATGAGAGTTGGGCGGTCACGAACGCTGCCGACGAGCAAGCCGAGCGCGGTTTGTTCGCGCGCTTACGGGCTGCCGCGGAGGTGTTTCGCAAACGCAAGGCGCCGAAGATCGCTATCGCGCCGGGGAGCAAGCTTGCAGAACGGTACCTGCTCGGGCCAGTGATCGGCGAGGGCGGTTTTGGTGTCGTGTTTAAGGCCAAGCACCTTGACCTCGATCAGTCCGTCGCAATTAAAGTGATGCGGTCGTCTGAAATGACGACGTCGATCGAGCAGTTTAAGCGCGAGGCCCAAAGTGCCTGTCGCGTGCGTCACGACCACGCGGTACGCGTGATGGACTTCGGTATCGACGCCAACGTCGCGTACTTCGTCATGGAATTGCTCAACGGACCAAGTGCCGAAGACGATGTCGTCGCCAACGGCGCGTTTGAGCTCACGCGAGCGACGACGGTCGTGCGCTGTGTGCTGTCTGCGCTAGCAGCGGCGCACGCACAGGGGATGGTGCACAGAGACGTCAAGCCTCACAACATTGTGCTGCACCACGAGGGTGAGCGTGAGATCCCAAAGTTGCTTGACTTCGGCATCGCGCGCTCGATCGGCGACAACGAGCAAAACGGCGTGCTGGTGGGCAGCGGCGCGTACATCGCGCCCGAGCGCATCCGCGGCGAGCCCTACGACGGACGCGCGGATGTCTACGCGATGGGGATCGTGCTGTACCGATTGTTAACTGCGTCGTTTCCTTTCGAATTTCACGTCGACGATTTCGAAAACCTCGCGAAGTGGCACTTGCACGGCACGTCGCCACCGCCGTCGCAAAAAAACCGCGACGTCACGCCCGCGGTCGACAAAGCGGTGTTGCGCTTGATGGAGCGCGATCCGAGTCGCCGGCCTACGGCTGAAGAAGCTGCCACGCTTGTTGAGCAGCTGATTTGGGGGTAGCCCCTACGCGTCGTCGTCGGTGGCGGCCCGCAACGCGCGCTTAGCGACGTCGTACGAAAACCCCTGGCGCGCCAAGGCCTGAAGCGCTTTGGAGCCGTCTTTAGCGAGCAAGCGCCGCCTTTGCACGTAGCGCCGCGCAGCTTGCAGCTCTGCAGCCGCGTCGAGCGGCAACGTCGCTTCAACGACCGTCGTTTTCGCGATGCCCTGGTGGCGCAACCGCTGTTGAATCTTGCGCCGGGACTCCCCACGCGCGGTCAGGGTGCGCACGCGCGCGTCGGCGACGCGGGCATCGTCGACAAAGCCAAGACACGTTAGCTCTTGCACCACCGCGTCCATCCACAAGGGAACGTCCGCTGCTGCCGTCATGCCGGCGCGCAGCTCGCGCTCGACCTTGCGCTGCATCACGGCACGCAGCTGTTGTTCGCTCAGCGCCCGTCGCGACAGATGCCAAAGCGCTAACTTTTCCAAGCGCGCGTAGGTCATCGGCTTGGGCGGCGTCGGCGGCGCGCGAACGCGGCGTGGAGCTGGCATGCGTTCACGTTGACACAGCGCCTGTGCGACGTCACCCGTATCGTCGATGTCTTCCCAATGGCGCAACGATCGCGCTACACGGTGGCGCAGGAGGTTTTCATGGC
>JAYTVG010001047.1:0-3001 GCA_043744135.1 Deltaproteobacteria bacterium
GATCTCAATGGCGCCGCCGCGGGCGGTCGCGCCATGTCTGCCGACGACGCTATGCGGCTCGCAGGCCAGCTCGCGAACATCACCAGCGCCAACAACGTCCCGCGCAACGTCTCGCGCGCCGATGTCCAAAGCGCGGCCGCGACACTGCGCACCGGGGTCGGCGAGGTCGCTGAGAGCGTCAAGGGCACGCGGGGCATCCAAGCTACCTTTGGCGGTCAGCTCGTCAGCGCTGCTCAGGTCGCGGGCATGGCGGACGACTTGGAGATGCTCGCACTCAAGATGAAGCAAGCAGGCACGTAGCCCGCGGTTGTCCGCCGGCTCCGTCGCACAGGCGGCTCTGGCGCGACGGCACGGCGTGTTTAGCGTCGCGACCGTCGAGCAGGCCCGCCGTTAATCGACGCAGTTCCCTCACTGCGCGCACGAACGTTCGCACCATCCGCGCTCACCAGAACTGGGCGACCATAGGCGACAAGACGGGCGAACACGCCGAGTGCGTTTTGCCACCTTGACGTTACTTCGCGTTGGGCGGTGTACGGTGGCCGTTGCCCTCGCGCAGGGGGGACGGGGGAGCAAATCCATGAAGCCCACATTTGACAGCGTCGACGTTTCGCTCACCAAAGACCGGCGCGTGCTCATCGTCGAAGACGACGAGGCGGTGGCGAAGGTGCAAGCGCGCATCTTGCAAAAGCAGGGCTGGGAGGTCGCCACCGCGACGACAGTCGGCGAAGCGGTCGCCAAGCTGCTGGGCAAAGCCGGCGCCTCTGTGGTGTTGTGCGACATCAATCTCCCTGGGGCATCCGGCCTCGAGTTTTTGGGACTGATCCGTTCGTACGACTTCGATGTGCCGGTCTTGCTCACGACGGCTGCACCCTCGATCACGAGCGCGGTCGACGCTGTGCATCTGGGTGCCATCGACTACCTCAGTAAACCTATCGACCCCGCGGACCTGTGTTTGCACGTCGAACGCGCGTACAACTTGGGCCAACTCGCGGCTCTGAAGCGCAGCGTGCTTCGCAGCGGTGGTCATGAGGCGCAGCAAGCCAACCGCTTAGCGCTCGAAGGCAGGTTCGACCGCGCGATGATCGCGTTGTACCTCGTGTACCAACCAATCTTCGACCTCAAAAGCCATGCGGTCGTCGCGTTTGAAACCTTGATGCGTTCGCGCGAGCCGGACCTGCAAAACCCGTTAGCAATCTTGGAAGCGGCCGAGCGCCTTGGGCGGACGCGAGAGATCGGTCGGCGCGTGAGGCAGCTGGCGGCGGACGCGGTCGCGCATGCGCCCGGCGCCATCGATATCTTTGTGAATTTGCACCCGGAAGAAATCGCCGATCCCGATCTGCGCCGCGCGAACTCGCCGCTGGGTGCCGTCTCCAGCCGCATCGTTTTAGAGATCACCGAACGCGAAACGTTGGGTGACTTGAGTGATCCCAAGGCGTCCGCAAACGCATTGCGCGCGCTCGGCTTTCGCTTGGCCATCGACGATCTAGGCGCCGGTTACGCGGGCCTCACCAGTTTCGCGGTGTTGGAACCCGAAGTCGTCAAGCTCGACATGGCACTCATCCGCGATATCGACAAGGAGCCGATGAAGCGTCATCTCGTTGAGACGATGGTGAGTCTGTGTCGTCGCCTCAGCATGCGCGTGGTGGCTGAAGGGATCGAGACCGGCGCGGAGCTTGCGGTGGTGACGGAGATCGGTTGCGACCTCGGTCAGGGCTACTACCTCGGCAGGCCGCACCCGGAATTTTCGACGCCAACATTTCCGCAAGCGTGACGTCAGCGTCCTAGGCGCGCACAGCCGCTTGCGAAAAGTACGCGGTCGCCGTCGTGCCGCGCGAGGGTTCGGATCGCAGCTCGGCGAACCCTCCCGCTGCGTGCGTCAAGCTCGACACGATCGACAGGCCTAAGCCGACGCCGAGTCGACGCGGCTTTGTGGTGACGAATGGTTCAAACGCGCGCGCCATCGCATCGAACGCCATCCCGATACCGGTGTCATGCACGGTGAGGCCGACACATCCACCTTGTCGCGTCACGCCGAGCGTCAGCACGCCACCCGTTGGCATCGCCTCGATAGCGTTGTCGATCAAACACGACAGCACGATTGCAAGATCGGATGCGTTGACGCGTGCATCCGCAGCGTTGTCGCCCGCCACGACGTCGACACGAATGGCGTCGCCGACGCGCAAGCGGGTCGAGGCCGACTGCTCTTGGACGAATGCGACGAGGTCGACGCGCGTGGTGTCTGCTTGCATCGGTCGGCGCGCAGAAAAAATCGCCAGGCGTTTGAGGACAGCAACAGCGTCCGTGCTCGCTCGGTGCGCGGCGCGCGCGTCGCCACACGAGGCATGCCCATCACCCAAATCGCTGATGAGGAACTCGGTGTTGCTGACCGCGACGTACAACAAGTTGTTGAGGTCGTGGCACAGCGCACCGAGCGCGCGTTGTAGCGCCGCGACGGATTCGCCGTCACTCGTGACCGTCGCTGCAGCCTCCATCGCCGCACCCCCTGCTCAAGCGTCGCATGCCGCGTTGCCGTCGGTAAAGGTCATGGCGACGACATCTGACCGAAACGCACCGACGTCGACATGCCCGATGATGTGCGTGCGCATGCGCGCCCCCGCCGAAAGCGCGCGTCGACATGCGGCGCTTTCACACCGCTTCGTCAAACAACACGGCCTGCGCGCCCCTTTTTTGCGTGCGCGCCATGTGTTCATAGGCGCGCACCGTCGCGAGACGCCCGCGTGGGGTGCGCATCAACAGGCCCTCTTGCAGCAGGTACGGCTCGTAGACGTCCTCGATGGTGCCCGCCTCCTCGCCCAATGACGCCGCCAGCGTTTCAAGGCCAACCGCACGGCCATCGAATTTGTCGATGAGCGTGAGCAGCAACCGCTTGTCCATCTCATCTAAGCCGAGCTTGTCGACGCCCAAACGATCAAGCGCCGAGCGCGCAACTTCGGTGGTGATGGTGCCGTCGTACTCCACCTCGGCGAAGTCGCGCACGCGG
>JAYTVG010001048.1:0-3000 GCA_043744135.1 Deltaproteobacteria bacterium
CGATGCGATCAAGCAGCGGCCCAGACACGAGTGACTGGTAGCGTGCGATGTCCATGGGCTGGCACAAACAGCGGCGGCGTGCGTCACCGAGGTAGCCGCAGGGACACGGGTTCATCGACGCCACCAACAACGGCGACGCGGGGTAGCGCAGCGTGTGGGCCGCGCGCGCGATCTGCACTTCGCCGCTTTCGAGAGGCTCGCGCAACATGTCGAGCGTGTGGCGCGCAAACTCCGGGAGCTCATCTAAAAACAGCACGCCGTGGTGCGCGAGCGACACCTCCCCCGGTCGCGGCACGGGCGCGCCACCGCCGACGAGGCCGGGGGGCGTCGTACAGTGGTGGGGGGCGCGAAACGGCCGCTGACGCACAAGTCCACCACCGAGATTGAGCCCCGCCACCGAATGCACGCGCGTCACCTCGAGCGCCTCGCTGAGCGACATCGGCGGCAAAATCCCCGGCAGCCGGCGCGCCAGCATGGTCTTGCCCGAGCCGGGGCCACCGACGAACACCAAATTGTGCCCGCCCGCGGCTGCAACCTCGAGCGCGCGACGTGCACCGTGCTGGCCCTTGACGTCGGCGAGGTCGATGGCGTTGTCACGGCGCGCGGGATCGTGCGGCACGCTGTGCATCCGCGGTGCGTGCGCGACGTCGCCGCTGCGCAAAAATTCGACCGCGTCTTTGAGTGTACGCACGCCGTGGACCTGCACGCTGTCGACGAGGGCCGCCTCGGCACCGTTGTCGACCGCGACGATGACGCGCGTCTTGCCCGAGGTGCGCGCCGCTTCCGCCGCGAGCAAACCACCACGCACGGGACGCACCTCGCCGCCGAGCGAGAGCTCACCGAGCAGCAGCACGTCGTCGAGCGCGCGACGCGGCACCGTGCCGTTGGCGGCGAGGATCGCTATCGCGAGCGGCAGGTCAAAGCCGGTGCCGTCTTTGCGCAAGTGCGCGGGCGCCAAGTTCACAGCAACGCGAGCGACGGGAAAGGCAAACCCGCTGTTTTCGATGGCGGCTTGCACCCGCACGCGCGCCTCGCGCACCGCCGCGTCCGCCAGCCCGACGAGGGTGAACGACGGCAAGCCGCCGCCGAGATCGACCTCGACGCTGACAGCGACGGCGTCGACGCCGTGCAGCGTGCACGACAACACGGTGGTGTTTTGCATGCACAAACCTGTGCACGGCGTGTGCCGCCACCACGACCCCTCAAACCCGCGGACAGCGCAGCCACAATCCGCCGTCGCCGGGGTCGTTTCATTGGCGCGGGCGCAATCGATGCCGCGCGCTTACGCGATCTTGACGCTGCCTTTTTGGTTAAACGGCAGCTTCAAAATGCCGCTTTTGACGTCGGTGTCGACCTCCCAGTTCAAGCGCGGGTTGCGCGCGAGCTCGGCGATGCTCAAGCCCAAATCCGCCAACCCGACGGTAAAGTTCAGTGGCACGCTACTTTTTTTGCCGGCCTTGAGCCTGGTGCCGGCGAGGGTCTTGTTCTTGAGCACGCTGCGGCCGCCCATCTTGATATCAAAGCCGAAGGCGTCGATCGGCACATCGAACGGGTTGAGGTTGTCAAGCGCGGTGTCGACGCGAAACTGCACGCCCGACAACGACGCGGAGGTGACCGCGAAGTTGGCGATCTCGAACTTCGGAATTTTCGGCATCGGCATCTTGCCCTCAAGTTTGGCGGGCACCGGGATGGTCTGGTTTTGCGCTTGAAAGTGCGCCGTGGTCTCAAGGCCGTACGGAATCGTGCCCTGCCCCAACAGCTCCAAAATCGCAGCAGCGGTCTTTGCGAGGTCAAAGTCGATGTCGAGCTCGGTCTCGGATTTGGCGCGCGGCTTCAGCGCGATACCTTTGCGTGCCGTTCCCTGAGCGACAGCACCGCCTGCGAGGTTGAGCAAATAGTCGAGCCCAGCGAGGTTAAATCCGAAGTCGTTTGGATTGTTGATGGCCACCACAAACCGCGTCGACAATGTCGACAGCGACGCTTTTTGGATCTTCATGCTCTTGATTGAAAGCTGCGGCATCTTCACAAACTGGCCGAGCAGCTGCAGCAGCGTGGCGCACCCCGTGGTTGGCAGGACCAAACCGGCAGCAGTCGTGATGGATCCTGCGCGCAGCAATTCTCGACGGTTCATGGATGCTCCTCGTGACACGGGCCAGTTTCAGACCGAGACCTTAAGACGGGCGATGCCGCCATAGGAAGCTGCAAACGCGTCGCTGAAGCCGGGACCGACATCGTGCGCGGGCGGAATCGCACCTGCGCGCAGCTTCGGAAGCGCCACGTGCATGCCCGCGCACGCCAAGGCGTTTTTGAGCAGCACGAGTCCGCCCGCGGTGCCGATGCTTTCGGGATGAAATTGCACCGCGTGTAGGCCCGACGCGACGTCGGCGACCGCCATCACCTGCCCGTACCTATCGCTGCCAGTGACGGTCAAAGAGGCCGGCACCTGCGTCGCGACCAGCGAATGGTAGCGCATCACCCACAACGGCGACGGCAACCCCAAAAACAGCCCAGTGCCATCGTGGGTGATGGCGTCGCGCTTGCCGTGCATGGGTGCGCGCGCGTGCGTCACAGTGCCGCCGCGCGCGCGCACGATCGCTTGCAGACCCAAGCACACGCCCAGCATCGGCACGTGGCCGTCGACCCCCCGTACGACGTCTATCAAATGCGGTAACTCGGCTGGACCGCGTGGGCCGGGACCAACACACAACAGCCGCGGACGAGCGCTCAAGATCGACGACGCAGTGACGGCGTCGGTGCTGACCACATCGGTGCGCGCGCCGAGTTCTATGAACGCCTGAGCGATGTTGGCGGTGAATGAATCGCGGTTGTCTAAGATAAGCACGTCCACTTTATCTAAGACGCGCTGACGGGCCCGCTGCTTCATCGCGATGCGCAGCCGCAGCTACGCACCTGGGCCGCGGTGGTTGGTTTGCAAACGCGCGTGTCAATGATGCCGGGCGGGAAGACGGCCGTGATGTCGGGCGTTACGCTGTTGGCGGG
>JAYTVG010001049.1:0-2997 GCA_043744135.1 Deltaproteobacteria bacterium
GTGCCAAAGCCCGGACCAATACGGCGACAGTTGCGAAAAGTGCAATTCCACCTACCGCGCAACTGAGCTCATCGATCCCAAAAGCGTCATCACCGGCGCCACTCCGCGGTTAGGCAAAAGCGAGCACGTCTTCGTCAAGCTCGCGAATTTCGCCGATGCCCTCACCGGGTTTTTGAAAAAACCCGGGGTGCTCGACGACAGCATGCAGCATTTTTTGCAGGGGTGGTTTAACGACGGCCTCAAAGACTGGGACGTGTCGCGCGATGGCCCGTACTTCGGCTTCCCCATCCCTGGCGAGACCAACAAGTTTTTTTACGTGTGGCTCGATGCACCCGTCGGCTACATCAGCTTGACGCAGCGCGCGCTCAGCGCGGCGGCCGGGGGGGCGACGTGGCAGCAGTGGTGGCAAGACCCCGCCACGCGCATCGAGCACTTCATCGGCAAAGATATCTTGTACTTTCACACGTTGTTTTGGCCCGCGATGTTGATGGCGGTGGGCGACACCCTGCCCGCCGCAGTGCACGTGCACGGCATGCTGACGCTTGAGGGCACCAAGATGTCAAAGACGCGCGGCACGTTCATCAACGCCGACGACTTCGCCGAGGTCTGCGAACCGCAAGCGCTGCGGTATTATTTTGCGGCCAAGCTGACGGCGCAGCCCCACGACATCGACTTATCGTTTAAGGATTTTTGCGATCGCGTCAACGCCGACTTGGTCAACAACGTCGTCAACTTGGTATCGCGCACGGTGCCGCTTCTGCATAAAGCCAGCGCTGGCGTGCCGAGCGCCGCCGAGGGTATCGCCGACGCGGACCTCACTTCGTTAATCCATGAAGTGAACAAGCGAGGCGCAACCGTGGCCGGTCTGTACCGCGCGCTTGATTTCGCGGGCGCGGTCCGCACCATCACGGAGATGGGCAGCTTGGCGAACAAACTCATGCAAGACAGCGCACCATGGGAGGTGCAAAAGACCGACACGGCGCGTGCCCAACGGATTTTGACGACGTGCTTGTGGGTGGGCAAGGCGTGCCTGTGTTTGCTCAAGCCGGTACTGCCCGTCGTCGCTTTGACGCTTGAAGAGATGTTGAACTTGGCGCCCACCACGTTTGACAACGCACTCGCCCCGCTCGGCGCGGCAGCGATCAAACCCTACGTGAGGTTGTTTGACCGCGTCGAGCTGCCGAAGTTGCAAGCGCTCGTGAAGCCCACCGACGTCGTCGCCCCCGCGCCACCACCGACAAAAGCGCCCAAGACCGTAGCGAAACCACACGACGCAGCGCCGCCTGCGGAGATCGCCATCGACGACTTCATGAAAGTGGATCTGCGCGCAGCGAAGGTGATGAAGGCCAGCGCCGTCGACGGCAGCGACAAGCTGATCGCCGTCACGCTCGACGTTGGACCGCTCGGCACGCGCGACATTTTCGCTGGGCTGCGCCCCCACGTCGCTCCCGAGGCCCTGGTGGGGCGCACCGTCGTCGTGGTGGCGAATCTGGCGCCGCGCAAGATGAAGTTTGGCGTGTCAAACGGCATGATGCTGGCCGCGGGCGAGGTGCCGGTGCCGGTGTTTGTCGACGACGCCAAGCCCGGCGATCGCATCCGCTAGCCCGCATGGCGCACTCGGCTGCGCGATCGGCTGCTACGGCGCCTTCGCTTTGGACTCGCTGGTGACCGGTTGGCCCGCGCCGGCGGCGGGTTTCAGCGGCGCGCCGATGCCTGCTGGGCCTTGCGCACGTGCTTGTTGTTGCTCCAGTTGCGTGATGGGGTCGACGACGAGCGCGAAACCCTTCGGCACCTCAAACGTGCTCGCCGGCAGCTTTTCCTTTTTGTACGAGATCAGCGTTTCTGACGTCATCACCTCGCCTTGCTGGGTGCGAATGGTGGTGATGTTTTGCACCGGGTAGCCTTTGAGCGCGCCCCACTGCGCAAACAGCGGCTCCAGCTGCGGATTGGTCGGACCGCCGAGCGAAATGCGCAGTTGTTCGACAAGGTCGGCGATGGGGAGGTCCACCTCTTCGCTGAGCCACACCGACGTCGCCACCCCGTTAGGCATGGTGCCGAGCACCTTGACCTCGTAGGCTTTGCGCCCCTCCACCAGCGCGGTTTGGCCAGTTTTTTCAAACAGCGGGTCAGGCACGTTGAGCTTGCCGTCGGGGGTCGCGGTCACGCCCATCACCACCAGCGAGATGAGCGCGAGTTGCTGGTACTTCGCGCTTGGCATCTTCCAATAGCTTTTGGTTGAGCTGTTGATGCCGATGACCTCTTGCTTGTCGAGGTCGACGATGACGGTCTCGTTGCGAATGGGGTTTTCGCGTTTGAATTTCTTGCCATCCCGCCACGAGTGAATGGTCTGCTTGATGGGCTGCATGGTGACGGGGTTTGGCAGCACAGCTTCGTGTTGCATGACGAGGCCAGCATGCGCCCCACCTGAAGCGAGCACACCAGCCACAACGACCGCGAACGGTAAAAGATGACGCATGCGCACGGCTAGCGGCCCAAGCGGGAGTTCACAAGGGCGCGTCGGATGCGATGCCGCTGTCAGCCCCGACCGAGCGAAGGACGCGGGCGCCTTCCGCGACCTCGCCGCGAGGATCACGCCGAGCGCCACGGCTTGATCAACCAGCGTGACGGCGAACTGCAACGAGGTCGGTTGCAAGTCGTCCTTCCGCTTGGAACGCGTGAATCACATCCACGTTGAGGTCGGCCGTGTTCATCACCGACCAAAACAACGTCGTCGCACTCAAGCAGTTCCGGCGCACGAGGGCCGCCCGCGTCGCGGTGGAGCCTTGGGCCAGGGTCTCGATGTAGTGGATGTCGATGATGCGCACACGACCGCGAGCATCGAGGAGGACGTTGTCCTCGTGGAGATCGCCGTGCACGAGGCCACTCGCATGACTCGCGCCCCAAGCGGGGCGAGCCTGTCACTGTGCTTTTGCGCAGCGGCCACATGCTCAAGGTTGGCCGCGGATTCGATGAAGATGCGTTCGCGCGAGTCATCGC
>JAYTVG010001050.1:0-2995 GCA_043744135.1 Deltaproteobacteria bacterium
GCTGCGCGCACATCACGCATTTGCGGCTCGACGAGACAGCGCACCTCGAGCGCCGCTACGACACCACGTTGCGCGTGTGGCCGCCGCTGCCAACGGTGCCGAGTCGCGCAGCCCTCATCGCCGCGGTGAAGGCGGGCACGCTGTGCGTGTCCACCGGTCATCTCGCCGTGCCCAAAACCATGCGGGACCTCGAGATGGCTGCGTGCCCTCCCGGCGGCGACACGCTGCAGACCGCGTGGGCTGTGCTCACCGGCATCGTTGACGTCGACACTGCGACGCGCGCACTCGCCACCGACCCCGCGCGCATTCTTTTTTCCCACGGGGCACGGCCATGAAGGACTCCTCCAAAACGCGCGCGCACTTGGTGCTGAGCGATGGCACGGTGTTTTACGGTGAGGCGTTTGGCGCAGTGGCGACGTCGGAGGGCGAAGCCGTCTTTAATACCTCGATGACGGGCTACACCGAGCTGCTCACGGACCCCTCGTACCGCCGTCAACTGCTCACGCTGACGTACCCCGAGATCGGCAACGTCGGCGTGTGCACGCGTGACTTTGAAAGCGCCGGCATTCACGCTGCCGGCCTCATCGTTCGTACGTTGCCGGTGGCGCCGTCGAATTGGCGCATGGACATCGATCTGTCGTCGTGGTTGCAGTCGCACGGGGTGCCCGGCATCGCGGGCATCGACACGCGCGCGCTGGTGCGGCGCTTGCGCAGCTCGGGCACCATGATGGGGCTCGTGAGCACTGACGGCACGCCCGTGGAAACGCTGTTGGCGCGCGCTGCGTCGTTGCCGGGGATGGGGGGCTGCGAGCTGGTGTCGGTGGTGAGCTGTAAGGCACCCTACGGCTTTACGCAGGGCCTACTCGACGATGCTGGAGAAGCGCTCGCGCCGCTGAAGCATACGCATGCGCACCACGTCGTCGCGTACGACTTCGGCATCAAAAAAAACATGGCGCGCTTGCTGGTGCACCACGGCTGCCGCGTCACAATCGTGCCCTACAACACCACCGCGGCGCAGGTGCGTGCGCTGCAGCCCGACGGCGTGCTGTTGTCAAACGGCCCCGGCGATCCGTCGACGCTGCCGGGCGTGGTTGCCGCCGTCACCGAATTGGTCGGCACGGTGCCCGTGTTCGGCATTTGCATGGGGCACCAAGTTTTGGCGCAAGCGCTCGGCGCGGTGACCTACAAAACCGCGTTTGGCCACCGCGGCGGCAACGTCCCGGTCATCATCGACGACGCCACTGATGCGCTTCACAAGCGCGTGCTCATCACCAGTCAAAACCACGGGTTCGCCGTCACACCGACGCAACTGCACAGCGGCACTGCGAGTGAACGCAACCTGTCCGACGATTCCAACGAGGGCATCAACGCGCCGCAGCGCATGGCGTTTTCGGTGCAATACCATCCCGAGGCAGCACCCGGACCACACGACGCTGACGTGCATTTTGCACGCTTCGTCACCATGATGGATGCGCACAAGCGAGCGAGCACATGAGCGCCAAAAAGATCTTTGTCGCGATGGCGGGCAACATCGGCGCCGGCAAAACCACTGCGGCAAAGATGATTTCGCAGGCGTTTGGCTACGAACTGTTTGACGAGCCTGTCGTCGACAACCGTTTTTTGGCTGCGTACTACAAAGACATGAAGCGATGGAGCTTCACGCTGCAGTTAGAATTTCTGATCAAGCGCGTGTCGCACCATGAACTCATCCACCAAGTGCCCAAATCGTGCATCCAAGATCGCACGCTGTATGAAGACCCCGAGGTGTTCGCGAAGTACCTGCACGGCTTGGGCAACATGAGTGACGACGAGCTCGATCTGTACTTCGAATACTTCGAACGCCTCAGCCGCGGCCTGCACAAACCCGACAAGGCCATCTGCTTTGTGGTGCCGCGGGTCAGCACGTTATTGCAACGCATCCACACGCGCGGACGCCAAGAAGAAAGTGCTATCGCCGCTGATTTCCTAGAGGGCCTCAACGGCTACTACACGGCGTTTCCATCGATCTTAGCGAGCAAATACGGCGTCGAGGTCATGAAGGTGGACGTGTCGTCCATCGACATCCGTGAGGGCGACGGCCGAACGCAATTTCTCGACGACGTCAGCGCGTTTTTAGCGCGCTAACGGTCATTGGTTGGCGACGACGTCAACGGGGCCGCCGACAACATCGACGCGTAGATCGTAGGCGCCCGCGCCGGTTGCGAAGGCTGACACCACTGCGTCGAGCGGCACACCGGCGTGCACGATCACCGTGAGTTGCGAGCAGGCGCCAGACACAGCGCTGTCGTCGTCGCCGTCGACGCACGTGCCGTCAAGCGGGTCAAACGGGCTGACAAACGCATGCAGGAAGGTGTCAAACGGGCACGCGCTGGCGTCGCCGACGGACGTTGTGGTGAGCGTCACCTGCGCAGTGCTTTGTGCTGTGATGGTGAAGGTTTCGTACGGCGATATGGTGGTGGTGCTGGCGCAGGATGCGTCGCGACGCAGCCACGTCGGATCTTCGCCGCCGAGGCTGCCCGAAACCGTCAGCGCTGTGCCGCCCGCCTCCGCGACGCACGTGTCTAGGCACAACAGGCCTGCTGCGCACTGCGCAGCCGTGCTTTCAACCACGCACGCGTCGTTGACCGCCAAGCTCGCAAACGTGGTGCACGTGAACAATTCCGGCGCGGGCCCACCGAGGCATTCGGTGTTGTCGCGGCACACATCGGTCGTAACGTTCGGATCGCATTCGTCGCCGGGGCTGATTTCGCGGATGGGTGTGGCGGCAACGTCGAGGATGACGCTGGTTTGTGCTTGGCCCTCAACGAAGATAAACAACTCGGTGCCGGCAGCGACGTCATTGAGCGTCACAGCGGCTGAAAAACTCGAACAGCTCAGCTCCGTCGCACTGATGTCACACGTGGTACGAACGTACACGGCGCTCGCATCAAACGCGCGCACGTTCACGCGCGCGCGCTCGGCGACCACGTAGCGGACCACCGCCTCCGACGTTGTC
>JAYTVG010001051.1:0-10143 GCA_043744135.1 Deltaproteobacteria bacterium
CAGGCCTTGTTGCTGCGGCAGTGCGTTGATGGTGGGCGGTGCATGCGCCAGCACCAAGCGCGTCCCCTGCGTGGCAGCACCGCGAAACGTCGCGGCGACGTCGGCATGGCGCGACACGGCGTCGTCGACACCAAGAACGGTCATCGCGGCACCGCGCAGGCGCGTCACGGTGTGTTGGTTCGCGAGCACCTCGATGCCGATGCGTTTGAGATCGCGCGTGAGGGTGGGGGCGTCGGTCCAGTGGTCGTGGTTGCCGAGCACGGCCATGACGGGCCCATTGAGACGCGACAGCAGTTCAGGCACGCGTTCAAGCGGGTCGCCCCTGCGCGTGACGTAGTCGCCCGTCAACACCACCAAGTCGGGTTTGCGGCGGTTGACGGCGTCGACGGCTGCGATGATGCGGCCGTCGGGCGTGTGCATGCCGATGTGCAAATCCGACAGCTGCGCCACCACTAAGCCGTCGTGCGCGGGGTGCAGACCCGCCACCTCAAGCTCGACCTCCTCGATCGCGAACTGCCAGCTGTTGGCGCTCGCGCGTGCAGTCCGTGCAGCCAGCAAACCAACAGCGCCGGCGAGCAAGCCGCGGCGCGCGTTTCGAAAGGGACGGGGCATGAGCGGTAGGGTAACCACGAATGCTGTCGGGTCCACCGTCGAGGACCGCCAGCGACCAAAGCGAGGCACAAATGCAAAACAGCTCCACGCGAGTGGAGCTGTCGGCTGCCGTTGCCAGGTGAACGACGGGGGAGGGTTAAATACCGAAGAACCCGGCGACCATCTTGACGATACCGCCGAGGCCTCCGCCACCGCCGCCACCACCACCGAACAAGCTCATGATGCCGTCGAGGATGCCGCCGCCGCCGCCGCCCTCTTTGCCACCACCGCCGCCGCCGCCGCCGAGGCCGAACAGGTCGAGCCCTTGCTTAAACAAACCGCCGACCGTGGCCATGACGTCGTCGATGGGGCTGCTGCTGTCAGACTGGCCCGACGAGCGGCCGGAGGGGACGCTATCGGTGCCGAGGCCGGCTTTGTCCCAACCACCACCACCGCCGCGGCCGACTTTGCCGCCGACGCAGTCGTCGCCGGGCATAATATTGTTGCGGGTGCCTGCGCCGTTGGGGCCGTCGATTCCAATCATGGGAAAACTCCGCGCTTGTGTTTCGTGCAAACGAACTGTGTTCAGGGATTGTCGCACGTTTGGCGGATGCGTTGCGCGACTGCGCGATTGCGTAGCGATTTTGGTCACATGGCGTTCGTTTGCGTACGAAAACCGACATGTCTCACGTGCTGAATTTCGCGGGCTTGCGCAGGATCTGCCAAATGAAGGGCGGGGATCTGCTGCGCGGATCTTTGCCAGCTTGACGCTCGAGCGTGTCGAAAGGTTGATGTTGATGGAGTCGCAGCTCACCCCCCAAATGCGCGCCCGCACCGAGCGCGAGATGATCGCGCAGCTGTACCAGCGCTTCGCGGGGCGCGTGTACGCCCGCTGCCTGTATTTGTTGCGCGATAAAGAAGCGGCCAAAGACGCCATGCACGACGTGTTCATCAAGGCGCAAAAAAACCTCGGCGACTTTCGTCAGGAAGCTTCGCCGTTGACGTGGATGACGCGCATCGCCACCAACCACTGCTTAAACATCATCCGCGCGAAACGTGCGGCTTGGCACGAGCGCTACCGCAAAGAGGTCGAGCTCTCGGAACGCGGCGACTCACACGCAGCCACGTTCAAAGAAAACCAACAGCTCTTGCGGTTGGTGCTCGTGCAGGTCGACCCAGCGCTCGCGGAGATGGCGACGTTGTATTTCGTCGACGAGATGAGCCAGGCCGAGGTGTGCCAGGCCGTGGGCGTGTCGGCGCCGACGCTGCGCAAACGCTTGCGTGAGTTTATCGAGGTTGCGCGGGTGGAGATCGCCAAAGCGATTCCGGGCGTGACGTTTCAAGACAGCCCGATTTGAGTCCTCAGTTGTGCGAAGAGGTGAACCATGAGCCGATCGATTGTGCTCCCCGCAGCGATAACCTTGAGCGACGCCACCGTCGTGGATGACGCCGTCAGCGGCTTTGAACTGCGTCGGTTGGTCGCAGGCGAGCTGTCACCGCAACGACGCGCGCAGCTGCAAAGCTTGCTGGACCACAGTGACACGCTGCGCGCGCGCCATCAGCTGATCGAACGCGAGATGCGCGCCGACGACGCTGCGGTGGCCCTCGAGCTACCGCTTGCGCGTTTCGTGGATGAACAGGTCGCGCGTGCGCATCCGCTGCGCGCGTGGCTGATGGCGCATACGCGCGTTGCGAGTTTCGGCGCGCTGTGCGCCACTGCCGCCGCGGTGTTTTTGTTGGTGCGCACGCCCGACAACCACCCAGCGTCGTGGGACGGCAGCAAAGGCAGCGCGCGCGTGGGCTTCTTTGTCAAAAGCGACGCAGGCGCGCGCCTCGGCACAGCGGGAGAGGCGCTGCACCAAGGCGATCGCATACAATTTGCGGTGCGCGACGACGCTAGCAAACACGCCATGGTGCTGGTGGGGGTCGATGGCCGCGGCGACGTCACGCTGTACGCGACTGAAGCGCTCGACGGCACCAGCGCCAAAGGTGACGCGCCGATGCGCGTGCTTGAAGCCTCGGTGGTGCTCGACGACAGTGCTGGGCCGGAGCGCTTTTTCGTGGTGTACGCCGACGGTTCGCTTGCGGACGTCCAAAAGCGCGTGACCGACGCGGCGCGCGCCATCTCGGGCCGAGACCTCGCGCATGAGGTGCAGTTGCAACTACCCGAGGGCTTTGCGCAGTCCAGCGTGCACATCGTCAAGGTGCGATAACGATCCGTGCGCTTCGCGATCGCTGCCTGTGTGGTGTTGATGTGCGCAGGCGCATCGGCAACGACCGATCGCTTTGCACTCGTCGTCGCCAACCATGAAGGCGGCGCCGGGTTGCCGCGGCTGCGCTATCCACAACGCGATGCTGAGCGCTTGACTGATGTGTTGGTGGATCTTGGCAGCTTCTCTCGCGCCGACATCCTCACCGTCGTTGACGGCGGCGCCGACGACGTCATGGGCACGTTGCGCGAAGCAGAGCGCCGCATCAAGGACGCCAAACGCGCCGGCAATGAAGTGGTGTTTTTGTTTTACTACTCGGGCCATGCACAAAACGGTTTGCTGCGCTTGGGCGACACCACTTTAGACATGGCACTCGTGAAGCAGTCGCTTGAAGCCTCGAGCGCGGATGTGCGCTTGGCCTTTATCGACAGCTGCGGCGCGGGCGCGATGATCCGCGCGAAAGGTGACGTCAAGGGCGGCCAGATGGCACCGCCGTTCGTCGTCGCGGTGGACCAAGCGCTATCCGCCAAGGGGCAAGTCATCGTCACTTCGTCGGCGGCGGACGAGGTCAGCCAAGAGTCCGACGATATCCAAGGTAGCTTTTTCACCCACTACCTGTCGACCGGCTTGCGCGGCGACGCCGACCGCAACCACGATGGGCGCGTCACGCTTGACGAAGCGTACGGCTACGCCTTCGGTCGCACCGTCGCCGCCACCGCCCAGACGCGCGCCGGCGCGCAGCACCCGACGTACAGCTACGACTTGCAAGGTGCTGGCGACGTCACGCTGACCGAGCCCGGCGGGGCCGACGTGCGCATCAACTTTCCCGCGGAGCTCAAGGGTCGCTACTTCGTCGTCGACTTGGACCGACAGTTGTTTGTAGCTGAGATCGACAAGGACCGCGGCGAGCGCTCGTTCGTCGCTTTGCCCAAGGGCAAATACGCCGTCAAAAAACGCACCGACTCGCATCTGTTGATCGCAAACGTCGAGGCGCGCACCAAAGGTGTGTTCGAAATCGACGAGGCCAGCATGCAGCAAGTGGCGTTCGCCGACGACTACGCAAAGGGCACACCTGTGGTGACGCAGGATTTGCAGTGGCGTGATGTGCGCTTGTCGGTTTCGCTCGGCGTCGGCGTGCATGGCGTGCTTGATTCCGTCACCAACGGCAACCTCTTTCCCACCACGCCGATGTTGGTGCTCGAGGTGCGCGCCCACAACTTGCTGCGCGCACACTTGCTGAGCGCGGTCGACTTAGACCTCGGCAGCGTGCAAAGCGAGCGCGTCATCGACGCCGGAGCGCTTGGCGCGGTGCGCTACCCCATCCAGCACACGGTCGTGCAGGGCGGCGTCGCGCTGTTGTGGGAGCAAAAGCTCTTGGGTGATTGGCTGCTGCTGGCGGGCGGCGGGCGCGTCGCTGGGCTGTGGTTTCACGCGGCGTTTTTGGGTGACGCGGCGCCGCTCGCACAACAAAACTACTTGGCATTTTCCCCAGGCTTGGTCGGCATCGTCGGTGTCAATCCGACGAATTTTTTTCATGTTGAGCTGGTGGCGAGGGCGCAATGGCTGCCGTACAATGTCGATGCGTTGCGCAACCTCGCTGTCGTAGAAGGTCTAGCCTCGGCGTGGTTCGATTTTTGATCCTTTCGCAATGGCTACGGCGATGTGTCTATGTGGTCGCGGTTGATGTTGGCGCGCTTGGAGTGGTGATGGCGATGCGTGGCAGAAACGTAGTCCTTAACGGCACCGCGCTTGGCATCGTCGTGGCGGTCTGCGTGTTTCTCGGCGCCTGCGGCTGCGGCGACTTCTCACAGGAGGACTTGCTGTTTTTGGCAGCGTTGCCCGCCAAAGAGACCATCGAAGTGCGACCCGCGGGCACACGCAGCGCCGTCAACAACACCAGCACGGGGCAAGCGCTACAGCGCGCCTGTGACGACGGCGACTTGCGCTGCACGGCCGAGAACATTGCGACAGGCTTTAACGGCTTGACGTTTGCGCTGCTCGACGCTGTGGATAGCGTGACGGCGTTGCCGCCCAGTACGCGAGAGGTCGGTCGACGCGTTTGGGGCCCGCACTACGATGCTTCAAAAAATGAGACGTTTCGGTTTGAGATGGTGCGCAGCGCGGATGGTGGCACCTTCGCGTTTTGCTTGCACCACAAGCGCGGCACGGTGCGTTTCGGCAGCGCTGACGAGGTCACGTGTGCTGACCGCGACCACGCAGCGTCGGGGTTGGTGTCATTGCTTGAAGGGCAGTTGACGCCCGGCGACTTGCAAGGTGCGCGCGCCAAGACCGGCGTGGGCTCGATGACGTTGTTCACGCAGCGCTTGCCCGACCTCGCTGGCTTTGGCTCACGGCTCGTCATCGACTTCGACAACCGCGACAGCGGCACCACCGTCGACATCGCGTTTTTTGATGTGCCGGTGCAGGGCACGGGCCTGCTGCGCGACGCCGCTTACCACTACCAGCGAAGCGCGGACGGCGCGGGCAAATTCGCGTTTGAGATCGACCTCAACATCATCGCGCTGCTGCCCGACGCGGGCCCCGAGCACGCGAAGATCTACGCGGCGTGGCTTGACGACCAAAGTGGCCGCGCCGACGCCAGCATTACCGAGGGGGACACGCCGCAAGGCAGCGACGTGCAGTCGCACCAATGCTGGGGTGCGGACCTGGCCGACGCGTACCGCGCGCCGTTTGGCGAGGTTGCGACGGGTGATGAGGGTTTGTGCGTGATCGCCGCAACGACGATTACCCCGTAGCCAGGTTGAGCGCGCGCTCACTGCTTCACACGCAGTCCTCCTGTTGCCTCCCGCCGGTACGGGTGCCATCGACCGTGTCAAACGGAGGTTTCATGCGTCGTCTGCCGATCTATGCGGTTTTGTGTGCGGTTGTTTCGTCGTCCACGACATCGAGCTGCGTGTCGTTGTTCCCCTATGCACCCGACAACTTGTGCGAGACGCGCATTCGTGCGTTGTGCCACTTTGAGTTTCAGTGCTGTAACGCCAACGAGCGTTCGAGCTTCGGCGGTTTCTTTAAAGATGAAGGCACCTGCGTGGACGAACAACTCCGCGACCCGAGCGCGTGCGAGGCCGGTTACGCCGTTAAGGAGTCCGTCGACGAAGGACGTTTCGTATACGACGCTGAGCTGGCGAAAACCTGTAACTCGCAATTGCTCGACGCGCTCAACAGCTGCGATGCTGAGACGGTTTTTGATCCAAACGCCATCGACGAAGACAAGGATTGCAAGGCCATCGCCGGCGAAGGGGCTTACGGCGAAGGCACCGTGAAAGAACGCGACGCGTGTTTTGCCGCGTACGAATGCGCCGACAAGGGCTCAATTTGCAAGATCGACTTAGGCGATGGCGACCCTGTGATTCGCACCGCAGTTGGCGAGTGTGTGTCACCGCGCGCGCAAGGCCAAAGCTGCGATCAACCTGACGACTTCTGCGAACCCGACACCTTTTGCGACGGCCAAAACTGCAAGGCGGTCCCCTCGACCGCCTTGTTGAACAACGGCGACGACTGTTTCGACGACAGCCAATGCAAAAGCAACTTTTGCAGCAGCGACGACGACCAGTGTCACGCGCCACCCAAGGTTAAAGCCGAGATCTGTAACGGCAACCAAAGCGACGATACGCAGTTTTAGTTTAGCGTTTCCCTATTGCACGTCGTCATCGCGGGGCGCACCCAACGGTGCGTGCCGATCGACGACTCCGGTCTCAATGATGCGCAGCGGACCGCAGTCTTTCATGACGGTGGCCCGCTGCTCGTTTTGGCGGGTGCAGGCTCTGGCAAGACCCGCGTTGTGACCACGCGTATCGCGCGCTTGCTGCTGCAGGGCGAAAGCCCGCGCGCGATCCTGGCGGTGACCTTCACCAACAAAGCCGCCAAGGAGATGAAAGCGCGCTTGATGGCGATGGCCGGCAAACATCTCGCGCGCGGCGTGTGGGTGTCGACGTTTCACTCGCTGTGCGCGCGCGTGTTGCGCAAAGATGCACATCGTATCGGGTTGTCGACGTCGTTTGCCATCTTGGACGAGGGCGATCAACTGGCGCAACTCAATCGCGCGGCGAAAGCCCAGGGCCTCAAGCTCACGGAAAAAGAGCCGCGCCAAGTGCTGCAGAAAATCGGCCTGTGGAAAAATCAAGGCAAGCGTCGCGACCTCGACGTCGGCGAGGTCGGTGGCGACCCTGTCGCGCTGCTCGCGGCGACGCTGTGGAAACCTTACGCGTCGCATCTGCGCGCGCTGTCAGCGCTCGATTTTGATGACTTGCTGCTGTACGCGCGTGAGCTGCTCGAAACCGTCCCTGATGTGAAAAAGCGCTACCAGGCGCTATTTCGTCACGTCCACATCGACGAGTACCAAGACACAAACCCCATCCAGCTCGACATCGTCAAGCTGCTCGTGGGTCCACAGCGCAACATCTGCGTCGTGGGTGACGACGACCAAGCGATCTACGCGTTTCGCGGCGCAGACCTCGAAAACATCCTGGCATTTGACCAAGTGTGGTCGCCGTGTGTGGTGGTGAAGCTCGAGCAAAACTATCGCTCCACCAGTTTGATCTTGGACGCCGCAAACGCAGTCATCAAAAAGAACCGCGTGCGCAAAGACAAGACGTTGTACTCCGCGCTTGGCACCGGCCGACCGCTTGAGATCTTGGCGTGTGACGACGGTGATACCGAAGCAGAGATCGTCGGTGCCCGCATTTTTGATCTGGTGATGAAGCAACAACTGCCAGGTGAGCAGGTGGCGATTTTGTACCGCTCAGCGCCGCAGAGTCGTTTGTTTGAAGAGGCCCTGCGCTTGCGTGGCGTGCCCTACCGCGTGGTTGGCGGCATGGAATTTTTTCAGCGTCGCGAAGTCAAAGACACCATCGCGTACCTCACGTGCATCGCGCGCCCCGACGAAGAAATCGCCTTTCGACGCGCCATCGCGACACCGTCACGCGGCATCGGCGAAAAGACTGTCGAGCGCTTGATGCTCGGCGCCAAAGACGCGGGCCGCGCCATCGTGGACTTTTGTGCTGATGGTGCCCCTGGCGTCGCGCTCAAAGATAAGCAGCATGACGCGCTTGTCGAGTTTGCCCGCCCCCTCGTCGACGTGCGTAGCGCCGTGCAAGCCAGCTACTTCGACCCCGACGGCGACATGGCATTGGTGGTTCGTCAGGCCATCGACCGGGCCGGCTTGGCGCAGCTCGTCGAGGAGGAGACCGAGCTCACTGCGCGCGAGCGCTTGACTGATTGCATCGAGGAGGTGGTGGACGCGCTGGCGGCATTCGTGGATCGGCTCAAAGACGCCGCGGAGTCGCCCGACCTCGAGGAGTCGCGCGCGTTAGCAGACGACCCGACGCTGACGCCGCTCGAGCGCTTTTTGGATCGCGTCGCCCTCGATGACGACAAAGACGACGACAAGCACAATGACAAAAATGAGCAGCGGCGCGCCAAAGGCAAGGTGCAGCTCATGAGTCTGCACGCGTCCAAGGGCCTGGAATTTCCTGTGGTGTTTTTGGTGGGGCTAGAGGAAGGGCTGCTGCCGCACCGCCGCGTGTTGCAAGACAGCGGTGAGCACGGCGTCGAAGAAGAACGCCGCTTGGCCTACGTCGGCATCACACGCGCGCAACGCGTGTTGGTGTGCTCTCACGCCAAGCTGCGCCGCAAGCGGCACGAGATGATCGGTCGACGCCGCTGCCGATTTCTGGACGACATTCCTGCGGCGTGCGTGGAGGCGCCGGCCGCCACAGTGGTCATCCCGGACGATCCTGCTGCGGCATTTTTTGATGCGATGCGCGCGCGTTTCGAACCGTCAGCGTCGTAGTTTTCGCTACTTTGAGGTTTTGCGGCATTTCATCGTTGTCATCCCTCACACGATGAATCGCGTCGCCCCGCTTGCGTATCGCGCGTAATTGCGGTTCGATCCGTACTGCAGGGCCGCTCGTACCAGACTTCAACCTCGGCACGCGAAAGGTGGGATGCGATGACGACAGCGCAACACAATCTTCAACACCACAGCGTTGCCGGTACAAACACGCGCGCGGCCAACCTCGCTGCGATTGCGCCAGACGTGCGTGTAGCGGTCAACAACTCGACGCAAAACCTGATCGAGGCCTTCGGCGTGCTGTGTGCGTGGAGCCTCGTCGGCTATTTGTCATACCGCTGTATGTGGCAGGTGAGCACTTCGTACCGCTACGAGGGCTCAAGCGAAGGAAACCTCCGCGTGCTGTTGATGGTGTCTGCCGCCGTCGCGGGCTACGTCGTGGCCGACTTGGTGTCCGGCGTCGTGCACTGGGGTTTTGATCGCTTCGGTTCGTCGAAAACGTTCTTTTTGGGGGCGCACTTCGTGACGCCGTTCCGCTTGCACCACAGCGACCCGATCGACATCACCCGCCACGGCTTTTTAGCCACCAATGGCTCAAACTGTTTGGCGACCGTGATCCCGTTGTGGTTGATCATGATCGCGCCGTTTTCGTACGACAATCGCTTTTGGCACTGGTGTGTCTTCATGCTGACCATCGGCGCAGTGGCGACGTTCGCCACCAATCAGTTTCACAAGTGGGCGCACACACCACGCGTGTCTCCCGCCATTGACTGGTTGCAGCGCCACCGCGTGATTTTGCCGCGCGACCACCACCAGATCCACCACCGCTGGCCCTACGAGACGCACTACTGCATCACCACCGGCTGGCTCAACGCACCGCTGGTCAAGATCGGGTTTTGGTGGCGCCTTGAGCGTGCGCTGCAGTGGGTCGGCTTGGCGGCGCATCGCGACGACACGCCCGTGCTCGCGGAAGACGACCTGCCGCCGCTGCCGGCAGGCTACGTCAAACCCGCGTACGTCGCGCGCCACCGCCCGACTTGAGCTGCGGGTCTCGCTCGACGCTATTTTTTGAACAAGCCCAGCAAACTCGACACGAACTGACCCGCATCCTCTTTGCCGGCGAGTTTTTCGAGTTCGCCGTCATCTAAAACGATGACACCGCAGCGAAAGCATTTGTCGATGTCGACGGCGCGAAAGCGGACCGTCTGCAGGTCGTAGCCGCATTTTGCGCACTTCATCCAGTGCAGGCGCTTTTGCTCTTCTGCTTTGGTTTTGTCTTCGAGCTTGAGTTTTTCTTGGTGGAGTTTGTAGAGCTTTTCCGCCTCTTCCCGGGCGAAATAGTCATCCTCTAGATGGCTGGGCTTTTCAGTCACGGGGCACCTCTGTGTCGCTGGTAGTGCACGGCCGTCGAGGTGGGTCAATGCCCGGCGCGCCGCGATCACGACGGGCATGCGCAACTTTCGTGTTTCATCCCTGAGGTCGCTGAAATCCATCGTTCACCTGCCAAGGTCGGTGAATTACTTTGTTCAC
>JAYTVG010001052.1:0-10143 GCA_043744135.1 Deltaproteobacteria bacterium
GTCGCAAGACAACTTGGACCTACCAAACGCCAAGCGACAGCTCGACGACGACCACTACGGTCTTGAGAAGATCAAAAAGCGCATCGTCGAGTACCTCGCAGTACGCAAACTGAAAAACGACATGAAGGGGCCGATTTTGTGTTTCGTCGGGCCGCCGGGCGTCGGCAAGACCTCGCTCGGCCGCTCGATCGGTGACGCCCTGGGACGCAAGTTTCACCGCATCTCGCTCGGTGGCGTGCGCGACGAGGCTGAGATCCGCGGCCACCGCCGCACGTACATCGGCGCGCTGCCTGGGCGCATCATTCAAGGGCTCAAAAAGGCAGGCACCAACAACCCGGTGTTCTTGCTCGACGAGATCGACAAGCTTGGGCACGATTTCCGCGGCGATCCGTCAAGCGCGCTGCTCGAGGTGCTCGACCCCGAGCAAAACAACACGTTTAGCGACCACTACCTCGACGTGCCGTTTGACCTTTCGCGTGTGCTGTTCATCGCGACCGCCAACCAACTCGACACCATCCCGGCACCGCTACGCGATCGCATGGAGATCATTGAGGTCCCCGGCTACACGTTTGAAGAGAAGCAAAACATCGCGAAGCAGCACTTGATCCCGAAGCAGATCAAGGAGCACGGCATCACCGACGCACACATCGAAGTGCCGGACGCGACGCTGCTCAAGATCGCCACGTCGTTTACCCGCGAAGCCGGCGTGCGCAACTTGGAACGTGAAATCGCAGGCGTCTGCCGCTCGGTCGCTGTCGACGTTGCCAACCACCCCAAAGACGCGGGACCGTTCGCAAAGATCATCGTGACAGAGGAAAAACTCACGAAGATTTTAGGCGCCGAGAAGTTTTACAACGAGACCGCCGAGCGCACCGCGGTTCCTGGCGTCGCGACCGGCCTGGCGTGGACGGCAGCAGGAGGCGACCTGCTGTTCATCGAAGCCACGCGCATGGGCGGCAAGGGCTCGATGATCCTGACGGGCCAGCTCGGCGACGTCATGAAGGAGAGCGCGCAAGCGGCGATGTCGTGGATTCGCAGCAACGCACTCGCACTGGGTATTTCCAAGAGTGTTGACGACCACTTCTTAGACAAAAGCGACCTGCATTTGCACTTCCCGGCAGGCGCGATCCCCAAAGATGGCCCTTCTGCGGGCGTCACCATCACCACCGCGATCGTGTCGTTGTTGACCGGCAAAACTGTGCGCGCTGACACTGCGATGAGCGGCGAGATCACGCTGCGGGGTTTGGTGCTGCCGGTGGGTGGCGTGAAGGAGAAGGTGCTGGCGGCGCACCGCGGCGGAATCAAGCGCATCATCTTACCGATGCGTTGCGAAAAAGATCTGCAAGACATCCCCAAAAACGTCCGCGACGAGATTGAATTCTTGTTCGCAAAGCGCGTCGACGAGGTGCTCGAGTGGGCGCTTGAGGGTGGCTATCCCAACAAGAGCGTGGCGACGCAGGCAGCTGCACACGCCTAGCCATCTGGCCGGTCCGCGCTTCGCAGCGCGGGCCGGCCGAAAACTGGCGACCGTGCGCACTGCCGCGCACACTGGCCTGCGGAGGTCGCCTATGAGTCCCAAACGTTCCCCAGCCGACGACAAGACCGCTTTTTTCGCGTCGCTGGCGCTCTTTGATCGTCCTGAAAAAGAGCTACGCCAGCGCGTACTCGAGCACGACGACGACGTCGACGGCTTTGTCGAAGCTGCATTGCAAAACGTGACGATCCCGCCGCAGTAGGGCGCGCGACGTCGCGAACCATCGCTGTCGTTGTCGTGTTGTGGACACGGCCGGGCTGGTGTCACATCGCCTTCGACAGCATTCACTGTCGGAGGCGACCGATTCATCCGTCCGCCGCGTGTTGCGTCGGGCTCGATAAGCCTACGTCGGCCCAGGACCCTGCGTGTTCAGTCGGGCAGCGGGGTGACCACTAGGTCGTCGTAGTGCACCTCGCTGGCCCATGACGTGAACGCGAGCCGGTTGTTGCGCTCGCCCTGCAACGGCTTCGCGTCGTCGTATGCGAGGACACGCGCGTCGTCGATGAACATCTCCAAGGTGTGCCCGTCGGTGCGTTGCACGCGCCAACGGTAGCGCTGGCCCATGTTCCACCCCCGCTTGACCGCCTGGCGTGTGGTCTCGTGCTCGTCCAAGCGGGCGATGGTGGTGATGGTGTTGTTCCAGCCGCCCAAGATGACGATGTAGCCCGTGCTGTGCGTGACACCGTCACCGAAGATCTCGATCTTCGTGTCGACCGCGGCGCTGTCGGACCACGCGGTGAACTCGACCCTGACGTTTTTACTCAGCGGCGGCACCAACCACAGCGGTTGGTTGTGATCGCCAAACGAGGTCAGCGCGCCTTGCAGCACACGCCAACTGCCTCCCGACTTGCGGTAGCTGTCGCCAAGGGTTTCACGCGAAAACGCGTCGACAAACGGCGCTGGCGCTGGCGCGGGCTTAAACGCACGACACGAGGCCACACCGATGCACAACACCACCATCGCCATGCGCATGAGGCACGCTATCAGTGCGCGCTGCGTTTGGTGAACGCCCAGTTGCTGCTAGGGGGGAGCATGGACGCGCCAAAAACCATCCGCGAGCTGCTCAAAGCGACGCAACCGTGGCTGCAAAAAAAAGGTGTCGCTGAGGCGCGCTTGGACGCTGAGTTGTTGGTGGCGCACGCGCTGAAGGTCCGCAGGATCGATCTGTTTTTAGATCTCGACCGTCCCATGAGTGATAGCGAGATCGCGCAGTGTCGGGCGCTGGTGCTGCGCCGCGGTCAGCGCGAACCGCTCGCGCACATCGTCGGCGCGCGAGAATTCTTCGGCCATCCCTACCGCGTCAACAGCGATGTGCTCATCCCGCGCCAAGACACCGAGGCGCTGGTGGAGCTCGCGCTCGAAAATATCGACGACGACGCTGAAGGTGTGTTCGTCGACGCGTGCACGGGCTCGGGCTGTGTGGGAATCGCGCTACTGCTCGAACGCCCGGGGCTGACGGCGGTGCTCACCGACATCTCGCCCGCGGCGCTCGCCGTTGCCAGCGTCAACGCCACCGCACTGGGCGTCATCGATCGCGTCCAACTGCGCGTCGGCGATCTGCTCGCCGTGGTGACCGAGTCGGTGCAGTTCGTGGTGGCAAATCCGCCCTACATTCGCAGCGACGAGATGGCTGCGCTCGAGCCCGACGTACGCGATCACGAACCGCGCGTCGCCCTTGTCGGTGACGACGACGACGGCTTGGGCCACCACCGCCGGCTGTTGGCGGATTGCACGCGTGTCGTCGTCGACGGCGGCTTTGCTGCATTCGAGATCGGCCACAGCCAAGGTGCCGCTGCGCGCGCGATGGCGCAGCAGGGCTGGTCCGCGGTCGACGTGGTGAAGGATTTGTCGCGCAACGACCGCGTCATGTTTGCGCGCAAAAACCGCTAGCACCGTGTCGCGCGCCGGCACACACACACCGCGGCACTTGTGGTTTGCCCGACGCATGTAAAAGACTACGGGGTGCGCTGCGTCTATGTCCTGGACCACCCGACCGCGCGTTCGCGCCGCTTGATGGCAGCGCTCGCGGTCGCGGGTTACGACGCCACGCTGACAGACACCCCGCGGTTGGCGCGGACCGCTGACGTGCTCATCGTGCCCGACTGCGATGACCACGACGACGCGCTTAAACGCGGCGTGTCGACCGCGGTGTTTGAGGCAATCGACAACCACGTGCACAAACGCAAACCGTTGCTGTGCATCGGCGCGTCGGTGTGCTTTTTATTGCAAGGGCAGATGCACCCCGCGATGCCGCAAGGCTTGGGGCTGTTTCGAGCGTCGGTGCAGCGCTTCGATCCGCGCATGACCGACGAGGGGGAGCGCCCGCTGCTGGCGCCCCACACCGGTCCGAGTTTGGTGGTTGGGCTCGACCGCCACCCGCTGTTGGCGGCGCTGGTTCCTAAAGGTGAAGCGGGCGTGTGGTTGAGCTTTCGCCACCGCTTGTGTGCGCCGTCGCGGGTGCCGCAAGCCGACGTCGCCGTCAGCCACCACGGCGTGCCGTTCGCGGGTGCGATTTGGCGCGACAACATCCTCGCGGTGCAATTTCTACCCGAGCACTCAAGCCGGTTAGGACTCGAGATCCTTAAAGCGTTTTTGGCCGAGCCGTCGACGTCGAAGCTACCGTCAATTTTGCCAGCGCGTACCCAGACCCCCTCGGCCGTCAGCGACGTTGCGCTGCGCGTGACCAAGTGACGCTCGCGAAGCGCATCTGCGCGATTGTGCCGCTCAATGACGCAGGCAAGCCCCGCCACCGCTTCGAAAAAGGCGGGCTCGTGGCGGACTTCGTCGAGGCCATCGCCGCGTTTGTGGAAAAAGACGGCGCCGACGAAATCTGGCTGCGTCTCGACGTCGTGGGCGCGCGCGGGCCAAACGCGCTGTACGGCCCGTTGTCCGTGCTCGAGCGGCGCGTCTTTGTGCCCATCGTCGCGTGGGCGCCCATCCCCGCCCCGGCGGACGCACGGCTGCTCGTGGGTTTTGGCGCCGACCGCGTGGTCGTCGACGTCAGCTTGGGTTTGCCCGATGCGCTTGGCCACGTCACACGCATCGCGCAAGCCATCGGCCCCGACCGCGTCACGGCCGCGCTTAACGTGCGCAGGATTGCCGGCGAAAAAGGCATGGCGTGGGAGCTGGTGACGGCGTCAGGCGAGGGCACGGGCGTCGATGCGCTCAGCTTGTCTGCGCGCCTGCCAAGCGTAGGCGCGTGTGAAGTGTTGTTGGTGCACAGCGTCGCGGCCCCGTCGGCCGATGTGGTGGTGCACGACGGCGAGCTCATCGAAAGCGTGTGCGCGCAACTGTCGGTGCCGGTGCTGTCGGTGGGCGAGGACCGCGACATGGCCGACCTCGCCACGCCGCTGTTGATGGGCGCTGACGGCGTGTGCACGGCGCTGTTCGCGTCGGGCAAGCCCACGCCCGCGCAGGCGAAAACGGCGCTGCACGCGTACGGGATCGCACTGCGCCCTCAACACTGAGCAGCACGACAGCGCGCGCCACAACGCACGTCAGTTCCCCGGCGAGAGTTTTGCGCCAACATCAGCGTGGTGTCGCGGTGCCAACGCATCCATGAGCGCTTGCAACCCGAACGCCAGCGCGGCCGCGGGCACGGCGCCGGCGACGATAAGCTTGGTGTTAAACAGCGCGAGTCCTTCGATGAGCAGCGCGCCCAAGCCACCGCCGCCGATGAGCGCCGCCAACGTCGCGGTGCCGACGGCCGTCACCACGCACACCGTCACGCCGTTGTGGATGTGGGCGCGGGCCAGCGGCAACTCCAAACGCCAAAGCCGCTGGCGCGGCGGCACCGCGAGCAACATCATCGCGTCCACCAGCGCGGGCTCGATGCTGCTGATGCCGGTGACGACGCTACGCACGATCGGGAACAAGCCGTACAGCACCATCGCCACGAATGCCGGCAGCCAGCCGATTCCCAACAGCGGGATCAGCAAACACAACAGCGCCACCGATGGCACCGTTTGTAACACCCCCGCGACCTGCAAGATAAGCACGCGCGCACGTCGACGCCGCGCTGCGAGCACGCCGAGCGGAAGGCCTATCAACACCGCCACGGCTGTGGACGCGAGCACCAACACGAGGTGTTGTACGCTGAGCTGCAGCACGCGCGCGGCGAGCGTCGGTGACACGGTCGTGGCCTGTGTGGCGGCATCTTTTGCGGTGGCGGTTTGCGCGGAGGATCGCGTCGCCAAAAACGCCGAGGCCACCGCGTGTGCGTCGGCGCCGTCGACCTCGATGCGCTTGTTGAGCGCCATCATGCGGGTCTCGTCAAGCGCACCTCCGAGCGCCACCAGCGCCGCCCACGCCTGCGGCGCTTTGGTGATGAAGCTGCTTTTCGCCAGCGCCAAGCCTTCGTAGCGGTCAAAAAATGCCAGGTCGTCGGTCAGCGTCACCAAGTCCAAGTGCGCGACCGCTGCATCGGTGGTGTAGGCATCCGTCATGTCGACGGCACCGCTGGCGACCGCCTCGTAAGCGACACGGTGATCCATGCTGCGCACATCGGTCTGCGGCAGCGCGTAGCGAGCACGCAACCCCGGCCAGCCAAAGTCGCCCGACGTGAACTCTGGCGTAAAGGCACCGCGCAGCTCCGGGTGGGCCTTGAGCCCGCTGATGGTCTTGATGCCCAGGGCCGTCGCACGCGCGCGCTGCATACCGATCGCGTACGTGTTGTTGAAGCCGAGCGACGGCGACACTGCGTAGCCGAGCTCGGCCATGCGCGCCACGATGTCGGCGTAGTTGACCAACTCGGGAAGCTCAAGCACCGTGCGCGACAACGTGCCTGAGTACTCCGGGAACACGTCGATGACACCCGCCGCCAGCGACGACAACGCCACGCCGGTACCGCCCAACGGGACTTGCGCACCACGACGCAGCAGCCGGTGTTTTCAATCGCTTGCGCGAACATTTCGCCCAGCACCATGCCTTCGACGTCGGCTTTGCTACCGACCACCACTTGCGGTTTGTCGTCGGCACGCACGGCAGCACTCGCGAGCACAACAACGGCAACCAGCGTGCAAAGCTTTTTCATGCGTGCGTCCAGGGCGGCGGTCGGTAGGCCTGCATAAACGCGCGCGGTGTCGAGGATTCAGGATGCGCGAACAACGCCGCGGCTGCCCCGTGCTCCACCACCGCGCCGCTGTCCATCACCGTTAACGTGTCGGCGAAGTAGGCAGCTTCCGCGATGTCGTGTGTGACCATCAGCACGGTCTTTCGGGGCGGCGCATGAAACAGCGCGCGCAGTTCTGCTTGCAAACCGTGGCGCAAGTGCGGGTCAAGTGCCCCAAGCGGCTCGTCGAGCAACAGCACCGGCGGATCTAAAAACAGCGCGCGGGCAAACGCGGCGCGTTGTCGCTGGCCGCCCGACAGCGCGTGCGGGCGGCGATCGTGAAGCGTCACGTCCACGGCGAACACACGCATCAACTCAGCGAAGCGCACACCGACGTCGATCGCGCGCTTGTGCACCACGGCAGGCAACACCACGTTTTGCGCAAGCGTGAGGTGTGAAAACAACCCGCCCTCTTGCACCACGTAGCCAACGCGCGCGGGAAACACGTCGCGGTGGGCGGCGCCCGCGATGCCGATTTGCACCGTCCCGTCGCCGTCAAAGACGCCGGCGATGCGCTTAAGTAACGCGGTTTTGCCGCAGCCGCTGGGGCCGAGCACGACGTGAACTTGCGCGGCGTCGAAGCACAGCGTTGTTGGCCCCACCAGTTTCAAGGTGCTTGCCGGTGGGCGCGACGTGACGTTGGTTAACGCGATCTGCGCCATGGTCGCGCGTTAACACGCTGTGGCGGCGTGACAAACGACGCCGCTGCCAACCGCCAGCAGCGCCGCGGGCGCTAACCGATGAACTGCCGTGCATCAAATGCAGGGCGGTCGACGACGCCGAGTTCGCGCGCCCCCGTCAACAACTCCACGAGTACAGCGCGGCGTGCTTTGTCATCCAGGGCCTCGGCGCCAAGCGCCTGCGCCGCGACGTTGTCCACGTCTTCGAAGTCGATCGCGGCGTTTGGCTCAAACGCGAAAGAGTCTTTGGTGGCGACGTCGGCGGCTTTGATCACGGTCGACGTCAACAGCGGGATGCCGCCCGTCGCCAGCTCGACGATTAAGTGCTCGTTTGCGGGGTTGAAGTAGCGGTTTTCCGACAGCCCTGCGACGCGGGTGGCTGCCAGGCCCGTCAACTCAAAAAAGCGCGTGCCTTGGCTCCCTGCCGTGAGGTCGCCGAATCTTTTGGCGCCGTGCGCACCAGCGTTTGAGCGGATCTTGTCGATCACCTTGGCGCGCCCGTCGTCGCTCATGAAACGGCTGACGATGGCGTTATTGCCCCGCGTGTACGGCGCGAACACGAGATCGCTGAGCTTGTGCGCAAACCCCTTGAGCGTCGCCGGGTCAATCTCGTCGAAGCGTTTGCGGTCCTCGCCGTCAAACGGCACGGGCTCGCAGGTTTTCAGTGCGAGCGCGACCGCCAGGTATTCGTCGTCAAGCTCTGCATCGTCGCCGGTGAGCTTCACCAGGCCGCTCGCTTGCGGCAGCGACGCAAACTCGGCGACAGCGTCGTCGGCGCCCGCGCG
The DNA here is from genome assembly GCA_043744135.1 of Deltaproteobacteria bacterium. Lineage (GTDB taxonomy): Bacteria > Myxococcota > UBA727 > UBA727 > VGSZ01 > JAYTVG01. The sequence continues at coordinate 8,110 of JAYTVG010001052.1, forward strand.
CAGCTTCGCGAGATCGACGCGGTAAAACTGCAGCGAAAATTCGTCGTAGTGCTCCCAGCTCACGAACAGCACATCGGTGTCTTCCGCGCTGGGGACCAGGGCGTGTTTCGCCGCGTTGTCGAGGAGATAGTACGAGTAGTTGCCGTACTCGCCCGCGGCATCGCCGATGCCAAGCGGCCCTCGAAAAAATCCAGGCGCGTTGTTGTGGATGAACGCGGCGAGAGTCTTTTTGTCCGCGAGGGTCATCATGGCGTCGATGGGCGACGTGCCGGTTGGTTTCAGGTCAACGCGCAGTTTCGCGTTGGCAGCGAAACCATCGGTCGCTAGCGCGGCAGCTGAAGCCAGTTTTGCATCGACGAACTCCTTGGTGAGGCCGAGTCGCGCTAGTGCAGTGGTGGGATTTTCGCGTGCGGAGCTCAGGGCGAATTTGATCAGGGTGTCGACGTTGTCGAAGCGCGCTGTCGGCCAGCCAAAGAAGCTGTTGGGCTCGTGAAACGGTACGCCGAGGTTTTCAGCAAACAGGCGATCGGAATTGCTGAAGTCCACACCGGCTTGCCCGTTAGGTTGGGCATCGCCGGGACGTGCCGCTCCCGACGCGCGGTCGACCGTCGGCCGTTTGTATGCGGAGTCGCCGACCATGAAGCTGTTTTGCAGATCGAAACTCACATTGGCGCCAAACTGATTTCTTGCCGCCGCCTGCAGATCCGTCGCCATCCCCGTCGCCGGTTTGCGGCGATCGCCATCGGTTTCGGCGAATGTGTAGCCGTGGACCGTACCGCCAGCTTGTCGAATCAACGCGATGGTGGTTTGCAGTGCGGCATCGGCGTCCTTGAGCGAGACGTGTCCGGCCTGCACGCCGTTTTGGTTCGACACGATGGCGATGAGATAGCCGTCTGTCGCGAGCTCAGCGAGCTTGTCGGCGACCCCAGGCAAAAGTGCTACGTCGCTTGGCCCGTTGGCGCTCACTGCGCCGGACAGCGAGACGCGCAGCGTGCTGTCAGCATCGAAAAATGCGACCTTGATCTTGCCGTCCGCCGGCGGTTGGTAGTTTGTGAATTGCAAGCGTCCAAGGGCCCCTGCTGCGACCGTCGCGACGGCCGGCGACGACACGACATTGAAAACGCGCATAGCAATACTCCTGGTTGTCGCTGCCTAGCGCGCCGCGGTCTCCTTTGGCGCGACCGGCCGGCGCCGGGGGTTGCCGATCGAGCTACAAACAGCCCGCGGCCCCGGAAAAACGAGCGCAAGCATTGACCAAACGGTCGTCGTGGCCGAAGTCCTTGATCGACAACACCACCCGCCTCGCATCACCTCGAATCGGAGCACACCATGGGCATGTACACAGATATCGGCGACGCGTGGAAACAGGCGATGAAAGATCGCGACCCCAAAAAAGACGTGCTGTCGTCCATCCGCACCGAGGTGAAAAACAAAGTCATCAACACCCGCAGCGACGGCACTGCCAACGCGGGCGGTCAAATTGATGCGGCTGACGACGTTGTGCTCGACGTCCTCAAAAAAATGGCGAAACAGCGCAAGGAGTCCATCGAGGAATACACGAAGGGAGCGCGTGCGGACCTGGTCGACAAGGAGACCTTCGAACTCAAGGTCATCGAGGGCTTCTTGCCGGCCGCCATGGGTGCGCAAGAACTCGCGGACTTAGTGCGCGCGGCCGTCACGGAGTGCGGCGCCAGCGGCGTCAAAGACATGGGCAAGGCGATGAAGGCGGCGGTCGCAAAGGTCGCTGGCCGCGCTGACGGCAAAGACGTGCAGGCGGCCGTGAAGGCGGCGCTCGGCTAGCGCATGATCTCTGAAGACGTCATCGCAGACATCAAAGCGCGCGCGGATCTGGCGACGATCGTCGGCCGCACGGTGAAGCTCAAGCGCGCGGGCAAAAACCTCGTGGGCTTGTGCCCGTTTCACACAGAAAAGACCCCGAGCTTCAACGTCAGCCCCGACGAAGGTTTTTTTTATTGCTTCGGCTGTAAAGCCGCCGGTGACGTCGTCGAATTTGTGGTCCGCACCACCGGGCGC
>JAYTVG010001053.1:0-10128 GCA_043744135.1 Deltaproteobacteria bacterium
TGGCGCCGCCTCATTCGCACCAGCTGAAACACCCCCGCGATCGCCGCCACGCACAATAGCGCGAGGTACACGACGCGCACATTGCCCGCGTAGCTTTGCATGCCACGGCTTTCAAACATTGCGCCGATGCTGACGATGACGCGCTCAATCAGGCGCGAAATCACGTCGTCTCCCGCTCGTGTTCCACTGAAGCGCGCGTCCTTCAAGACATCGACGGCGCGCGCCCGCCAAGCCGCGCGCGGCCCATCGTGCGTGTCGGTGCAACCAAGCAGCCGCGCCGCGGACACGGCCTTCGCGGCGGCTTCGGTCACCGCCGCGTCGGTTGCAAGCAGCGCCGTCACCTGGCTCGCTACCTCGGGCGCAAACGCTGCCAACGCGTCGCTGGTGATGGGTGCGTCAGCCGGCGCGTCGCAAAAAGATGAGCCGGCAGCCAACCAAAACGCCGCGACCAGCCAGGTCATGTCGGCACGATCATAGGCCCGCGCCCGATGGCGAGGCCACGACGTCGAGGCCCTCGTAACGCACGCGCGCGTCAAAATAAAACAACGTCATCACGATGCCGGTGAGCGGCAACACTGCGCTGTTGGTGGCGACCTCGATCACCGCGAACGGCACGCCGAACCAAACCGGCAACGCGGTGAGCGGGGGCAGGCCCGCGTCCGACACGTTCCAGCCCAACGACAGCGCCATCAAGTAGCGCGGGAGGGCGAACAACCCTTGCATCGCAAACGACAGCGGGATGGTGACGAGCAACAACAAGCTGAGGCGCAACTTCGCACCGCGCCAGAATCCTTCACCGCGCGAGCGCATCAAATCCGTACTGCGCGCGAACGCGGCCATCACGCCACAACCTTCCAACAAGCACGCTTGAAGATACAACCCGACACGCAGCGTCACAAACGCCGTCGTGAACAGCGCGAGCGCGGCAGCAGCCACACAGGCACCAAACAACGCCAACCCACTGAACAGTGCGATAGCGATGATGATGAGCACCACGCTCGGCGTCACGGCAGCGACGATCGCCAGCAAAAACAGCGCGCCGATGGTAAACACCCGCCACGCGACGCGACGCAACCGCTTAAGTGCCGTGAGCGCTTGCGGTGCGCGACCGAGCCAGGCATCGGCCGTGAGGTGCGTCGTCAGCGCCGTCAGCAGCTGCACCACCATCACGCTCGCCGCAAACGCCGCCAGGCCGGCAGCGAACATTGCAAGCGCGCCCGTCAACGCTTGGCTCGCGGCGTGCGAGCCGTTGCCGAGCGCATCGCGCGTACGCCCCAACAGCACGCTGCCGGTCTCGCGCAGCAGCACGTCGCTGGCGGCGAACGGCAACGCGGTGAAAAACACCGGTCCAAAATGCCGCCGCAACAGCGCGAGCGCATCTGTGACGATCTCGCCAGCGCTCAAGGGGGCCAAAGGAGTGCTCGCCACAGATGCACCGTAGCATCAACCGCGCTACAACACGGACATGCACCCTGCGCGTTTATCGATCGCTGCCGCCGCACTCGTCGCGTTCAGCCTGCTGCCGGCTCGCGTCGCAGTCGCTGCCTCGTTTGAAGCGCCGACACCAACGATTGCAGCGGAAGCACGCGTGGCCGCAGACACGCTCGCGCCCAGCCACTGTGACAAAGACGACGGGCCCGTCGTCGCTGAGGCGCCCACCGATGCGTCGCTGACCGGCAAACTCAAAGGCGCGCTCGCCGCCGGCAACCTCGCTATCGCTATCGTGTTGGTGCTGCTTGGCGGCTTTTTGACGGCGCTGTCCCCGTGCGTGTACCCGCTCATCCCCATCACGCTGTCAATTTTAGGGACGCGCCAATCGTCGTCGCACCTGCACGGGTTTTTGCTGTCCGCGACCTACGTCAGCGGCATCGTGATCTTGTACACGAGCCTCGGCACTGGCTTCGCTGCTGCGGGCTTTCTCGCGGGCTCTGCACTGCAAAGCCCTTGGTTGACGGTCGCCATCGCCACCCTGTGCATCGTCATGTCAGCGAGCATGTTTGGTGCCTTTGAGCTGGCGCTGCCAAGCAGCGTGCAAACCCGCCTCGCGCGAGCCGGCGGTGGCGGCTTTCGTGGCGCGTTCATCATGGGCTTGGTTGCCGGCGTCATCGCTGCGCCCTGCACCGGACCGGTGCTCAGCTTCGTGCTCACGCTCATCGCGCGCGACGGCAACATCGCCAAAGGCGCCGCGCTGATGTTTGCGTACGCGCTCGGCATGGGCCTGCCGTTTTTGGTGCTCGGTACATTTTCGCAAGCGATCGCGCGGCTTCCCAAAAGCGGCAAGTGGATGGAGGTGGTCAAAAGCGTTTTCGGCCTCGCCATGCTGGGCGCTGGGCTGTATTTTTTGCGGTTGGGCGTGCCCGCCATTGCTAACGCGCTGGCGCCGCTCGGCACGTCGTGGACCATCGGCGCGGCGTTGCTCGCGTTCGGTCTTGCCCTCGGCGCGCTGCAACTGTCATTTAAGCTCACACCCGTCGCCATCAAGCTGCGCAAGGGTGTTGGGGTGTTTTTAAGCACGGTGGGGATCGCAGGGTTTTTGGCGTGGACTGCGGCCGACAGCGCCGTGGTGGCGTCGTCGCAGCCGCCGATCGCTTGGGTCGAGATCGGCGCGCACACAAACGCGGTGCAGGAATTTGACGCGGCGCTTGAGCGCGCCAAAGCCGCTTGCAAACCGGTCGTGATCGACTTCTTCGCCCAATGGTGCATCGCTTGCAAAGAGCTCGACAAGCACACCTACACCAACGACGACGTGCGCAAAGAAGCGCAGCGCTTCGTCGCCATCAAGGTCGACGCCACGGATGAAAGCGACGCGCTCAAGGAGATCCAAACGCGTTTCGGCATTGTCGGCTTGCCGACGGTGGCGTTCATCGACCGCCACGGCACGACGCTGTTCGATCCTCGCGTCACGGGGTTTATCGAGGGGCAAGACTACGTCAAGGTCAGCGCGCGCGTGCGCTGAGCTCGCGGTCGTCACGCGCCAGTGGGTGCGGCATCTCACCTGCATGACGTCGAACACTCTCATCTTTGGATCGGCGGGCATTGGTGGCGCCCTTGTGCACCATCTCACCGCCCAGGGCGATCGCGTTCACGTCGTTGCGCGCGATCGACAACGGCTGCAACTGCTCGCGGATGACACCGGCGCCAGCACCAGCGCCGCCGACGCCACCATCGACGGCGACATCGAGCGCGCGGTCGCCGAAGCGCACGAGCACCTCGGTGGCATCGACGCGTTATGCTACGCGGCAGGCACCATCACGCTCAAAAGCGTGTCGCGCTTGACCGATGACGACATCACGCGCGACTTCCGCGTCAACGCGCATGGCGCGCTCACCGCCGTGCGCGCCGCGCTGCCAGCACTCAAAGCGTCGCAGGGCACAGCGTCGGTGCTGTTGTTTTCGACGGTCGCAGTCGCCCAGGGCTTCGCGCTGCACGCGTCGGTGGCGATGGCCAAGGGTGCTGTCGAAGGGCTGACGCGCGCGCTTGCGGCTGAGCTTGCGCCCAAGGTTCGCGTCAACTGTATCGCGCCGTCGCTCACGCGCACGCCGCTGGCAGCGTCGTTATTGCTCGACCCTGCGCGCGAGCTAGCGCTCGGTCAGCTACACGCCATGGGGCGCATCGGTGAAGGCGCCGACATGGTCGCGCTCGCCGCGCTGTTGTTGAGCCCCGCGGCGGGCTTTGTCACCGGGCAAGTCATCGGGGTCGACGGTGGGCGCTCGACGCTGCGCACCAAAGGTTAAGGCAGCGACAAACGACGGCGTCCGTGGTTGACACCGGGGGGTCCGCCAAGAACGATAGCGCATGCCAGCCGTCCACCAACTTCACGTCGTTACGTACGTATGGCGCCCGGGCGACAAAGAGCCCGACATCGGCGCGCACCAAGTGCTGCAAAACCCCGCCGACGTGAAAGCTGGCGTCGAGGGTGACGCGACCAAGGTGGTGGTGTCGGAGGCCGCCAACTTTCAGTGCCACGGTGAGGCCGGCACCGACAACTGCGAAAAATGCCACCCCCATGCACAAGAGCGCGTCATCGCGCGCCTCATCGACGGTGACCGGGTGGCGGTCGCCTGGCGCAAATACCACCCGATGGCGGCACGCGCGACCATCACGCCAGGCGTCCCGTTTGAAGCCGAGCACGACGGCGTCAAAATCCGCGTGGAGGCGCGGTTGGTGACGGCTGAGGCCGGCAACGTGATGACCGAAAAAGCCCTCTCCCCGGTCGCGCTGCGCGCCTTCGAAGCCGATCTCACTCAAAAGCAAGTGCGCACGCAGCAGCGCGACGCCGCACGCAAAGCCGTCTCCGCTTTTGTGCTTGGACCCCTCGAGCAACACCGCGTGCACGTCGACGCCATCGCCGAGCGCACCAAGGATATCCCCGGCGCTGCGGACGCGTTCGCGCCGGTGTACGCGGCGTTGGCCGGGCTCGCAGCGCTCGTGCAGCGGACGCTTGACGACGAGCTGGCTCGCATCGACGGCCCCAAGGATGCGCGCGTGCCGGCGGGGCACGTGCTCGCGCAGGACATCGCGACGCAAACCGCCAAGCTCGCCGCGATCGTGTATCCCGCGACACTGTTTGAGCAAGCAGCGCAGGACCTCGTCAACGCCCAAGTGGAGATCCGTAAGACCATCGACGCCATCGCCGCGGTTGACGCGCGCGTCGCGGTCAGCGCGATACGCTTCGCCGGGCTCGACTTTAACGCGCTGCCCGAAATCGATCTGTACAAGCGCGCTGACGCCCTGCTTAAGGCGTCGAAGACCAAGGCAGGGTTCACGGCCGCGCGCGCAACCAAAGAACTCAAAACACTATCTGCGGCGTGCGACGCCCGTTCGGCTGCGCTCGACGGTGCGGTGGCGGTGCAAGACGAAAAAAAACGCGCCTTCGATGGGCGCGTGGAGATGTTGACGTCTCTTAAAGACGGCCGCCTCAAAGCGCAGGTCTGTGACTACGTGGAGGCATGCGGGTGTGCACCCGGGTTTAACACCAAGCACTGGACGCAAACGCTCGGCGACGCCGTCGACGCTGCCGCAAAAAAAGCGCCCGCGGTGCCGGCGTTGTCGTACCACCTGGCTCAAGACGAAAAGACGCTCGCCGCGCTGGAGGCGAAGGTCGATACGTTGTCAAACGCGGTCGCACTCGTGGATGCTGACTTCAAAAAGCGCATGGAGCCAAACCCCGTGCACGTCGTCGCCGGCCTGCAGTTTACGCCCCCGTCCGCGTGGGTCAAAGCGACCGCGTTTCACGACGACGGCACGGTGGACATGACCGTCAACATCACAAACAACGGCGCGCACGCGATGGTCGTCACGGTGACGCACCCCGATGAAGAAGCGCCGCTTCAAACGATAGCGCTCGCGCAAAAAGGTGACCGCGCCACGTTTACGCTTGAGGCTGCGAAAAACGGCATCGGCTTTGCTGTGACTGCCGTCGGCCCCGCGTGCCCGCGCGCGGGTGCGGCCGTGCTGACAAGCTGTAAGGTGACCGCGGGCGAGACCTTGCGCTTAAACGGTGTCGGCGCGGTGCGTCACATGCCAGCGCTGTACTTTACGCCCGACCCGCGGCACCGCGGACGCCAGGTGAATCACGTGTTCGCCAACGTGCCTGATGTGGTGATTTCGCAGCAGCGCCTTCCTGGGGGGCGCTAACATGGCCATCAAAGGACGTGTGTTCGTGGTGCCAAACCCGGAGACCAACGCGTACGAGTTGTGGGTGCAAAACGAAGGCGACCAAGAAGTAGGCGTCACCAACAACATCCTGCCGCCCGGTCAGCCCGACTTGGTCCAACACGACGACAACGGGCAATATGGACACGGCTTATTGACGCGGCCGGGCACTGAAAGCTGGCAAGCGTTTCAAGTCGGCGGCATGTACCACCAACTCAAGATCGCGCCCGGCTGCCACTTGCGCGTCGGCTTGCGGGGCGCCGCGCATGCGACCGTGGTGTTGCCGCCGATCGACGCGGAACCCATCGAAATCGACTTCAAAGATTTCATTTGGTACGGCAGTCAAACCGCGCACGGCCAACAACTCCCCAACATGCGCAGCTACGAAGTCGCCGGCATGACCAAGGGCGTGGCCACGGGCAGCGTCATCGCGCGCATCAACGAAATGCGCGCCAAAAAGAGCAAGTTTCACTGCGAGGGTGAGGCGACCGTCAGCGCCATCGAGGGCAAAGGCGGCGCGCTTTCACATTGGGAGGTCAGCTTCAAAAACGGCGGCGAGCAAGCGTGGATCGGCACGTGCGTGTTTGAGGGCGCAGAAAAAAACGACGGCGTCGGCCTGGAATCGATGGCGTGTCCGGACAAGGGCTCGCGTGCCGTGCAGCGCATCGAGGCGATGGGCAACTACGGCAAGAGTGCTGAAGTGGGCGCCATGCTCCGGCTTGGTGTGCGCGGCTACGCCAGCACGGACCTACCGCTGCCCTCGCATGGCGAGGTCACCGTCGATCTGAAAAAATTCCGCATGGACGCGAGCCAAAGCTCCGACGAGTTTTTCGATCGCGCGGAGGTCAAAAAAAAGCGCCAGGAAAAGATGGCGCGCGTGCAGTTCTTTAACGCCGCCGGCAAAGCGCTCAACGCCGAGATGCAACCCGTCGTGCGCGTCGGGCAAGAGGCCCTTGACCGCACGGACTTCCGCCCGCCCCGCGTGCAGTTGCGCGCGGTTGCTGACAGCGACGACACGCCGGGAGGCGGTTGGTTGCTTGAAGTGCAAAACCGTTTGCCGCCGCGCGACGAACACGTCGGCGACACCCCCGACATCGGCTTCATCGCGACGGTGCGCCTTGGCGACCTCGGTGGCGACGCAGGGTGGGATCCCCAGCAGCTGCCTCCCAAACGCTTCGAGAGCGACGGTGAAAGCAAAAACTGGTTCATTCCCGCCGACGCCAACGTCAACGGCGTCGTTGCCGCAGCGGGCGAGGTGCTGGTGGTGGGGACGCGTGGCCTTGGTTGGTATTGCCACCTCAAGCTCCCCAAGGGGCGCAAGGTCGTCGACACCGACGCCGACGTGAACCTGTGGTCGTTTCGTGAAGACCAGTTCACACGACGGTCGCTGCGCCGTGAATTCACGTCGCGCTGTCGCAACTGAGTCAGCGCAACACATCCGCACGCACGCCGTCATCGGGCTGGGCTAGAGTTTGTCCATGACGCGTCGGTTGCTCGTTTTCGCGGTGGCTGCCGGCTGTCTGAGCTGTGCGCCGCCATCACCTGCGCCGCAGCGTGCGAGCGAGGGCGAAGGCGAAGGCGAAGGCGAAGGCGAAGGCGAAGGCGAAGGCGAGGGCGAGGGAGAGGGAGAAGGCGAGGGCGAAGTCATCGCGCGCATCGTCGTGAGCGTCGCACCCGGCGCCTATGCCCTAAGCGCGGGTGCGTTTGATGTCGATGTTTCGGTGGTGCTCCCTGTCAACGCGCCCGCGCTCACGGTGCACGCCACCACCGACGGCACGCTCCCCGACGCGTTGCTGACGCCTGCGCTGGTGGGGCCCCTGTCAATTGCCACGAGCACGCTGTTGCGGGTGCGCGCGTTTGACGCCGGGGGCATCGAGCAGCTCAGTTTCGCGGGCGCGTACGTGATGCTGGACGCATCCCTCGACGGCTTCGTCAGCAGCATTCCCGTCGTCGTGCTGTGGTCCAACGATGCGGCACCGGTCGAAAAATCTGCCAGCTACACGCCGTTTTCGCTCAGCACCTTTGAGCTTCAAGATGGCGTCGCCACGCTGCTTGGCCCCGCGGTCACATCCACGCGCGCGGGCATCAAGGTGCACGGCTCGTCCACTGCGGGCGGTCCGAAATTCCCCTGGCGCGTCGAGACCCGCAACGCCTCCGACGACGCCGATCAACGCATCGCGCTGCTCGGCATGCCCGCGGATGGGGATTGGGTGTTTGGCGCGCCATACGCATTTGATCGTGCGCTGATGCGCTCGTCGTTGGCGTACGCCCTGAGCAACAGCATCGGCCGCTACGCGCCGCGCACGGCGTTTGCTGAAGTGTTTTTGTGCGGCGCAGGGGAGACGCTGACTGCCGCACACGACATTGGCATTTACGAGGTTACCGAGCACATCGAGCGCGGCGCGTCGCGCGTCAACGTCGCGGCGTTGACGTCGACAGACACGACAGCGCCGACCGTCACCGGCGGCTATTTGTTCAAAGAGGATCGCGCAGGGCCAGGTGAAGTCGGGTTTTTCGCGGGGACGGCCAACGGCGCGCTGCAGTTTCAGCAAGGCTTTGTCTATGTGTCCCCCAGCGAGGACGCGATTGTCGACGCTCAACGCGTGTATCTCGCGGGCACCCTTGACGCGTTCGCGGAAGCGCTGACCGCCGCAGACTTCACAGGGCCGAGCACGGGCCTGCACTACCGCGAACTCGCGGACGTCGGCGCGTTCATCGACCAACACATCTTGCAAGTGTTCACGAAAAACCCCGACGCGTTTCGTTTGTCGGGATTTTACTTCAAGCAACGCAGCGGCTTGCTCAACGCCGGGCCGGCATGGGATTTCGATCGCACCATGGGCTGCGCCGATGACTTTCGCGCGCAAGATCCGACGTGGTGGGACGCGACCAACGTCACGCCAGACACCACGGCGATGTTCACCCACGGTTTTTACGGCGGCCTGTTTCGCGATCCCGCGTTTCGCGAGGCGTACTTCGCGCGCATGGGTGAGTTGTTGGCGGGCCCGCTCGCGATCAACGTTGTCGACGCGCGCATCGACACGTGGGCACAGCAGTTGGCGGCGGCAGTCCCGCGCAACACCGCGCGCTGGCCCGAAGTGGCGCCGCGTGGCGGCTTCGACGCTGAGGTGCAGCTGTTGAAGGACTGGCTGACGACGCGCCATGCGTGGATGAGCGCGTGTTTGGTGCAAGACGATCCGCGCGATTGTGTCGGCGACTAAGGCGTGGGCCACTGCGGGATCGCGTGCAGCGGGGTAGCGGGCTATCTCGTAACATCACAACATCCTGATTCACCGACCTTGTGACGTGAATCCGAACTTTGAGGTCGATGTTGCCTTCGCCACTGCTGCGTGTCTTCGATGTCGATGTGCCCCGCGCGGGCGCCGCGTTTCACGACGTCATGGAGCACCACGGTTTGCCGCCGCTGGCGCGCGCGCGGGTGACGACGCTGCAGGTTAACGTCGGGCGCCGCTGTAACCAGGCGTGTCACCACTGCCACGTTGACGCGGGCCCACGCCGCACCGAAACCATGAGCGCGCAAACCGCGGCACGCGTGCTTGCGCTGCTCGAAAAAAATCCTGCGGTCACCACCCTCGACATCACGGGCGGCGCGCCTGAGCTGCACGCGTGCTTTCGCGACCTCGTGCGAGGTGCAACAGCGCTCGGCCGCGACGTCATCGACCGCTGCAACTTGACGATTCTGCTCGAGCCCGAGATGCACGATCTGGCGGACTTTTTAGCGCAGCACCGCGTGCGCATCGTGGCGAGCCTGCCGTGTTATCTTGAAAAAAACGTCGACGCTCAGCGCGGTGGCGGCGTCTTTCACACCAGCATCGTCGCGCTGCAATTGCTCAATCGCCTCGGCTACGGCGTCGCAGGCAGCGGCCTCGTGCTCGACCTCGTGTACAACCCCGTGGGCGCGGTGTTGCCACCGGCGCAAGCGGGCCTGGAGATCACGTATCGCGCGCAGTTGGCGGAGCGCTTTGGCGTTCACTTCTCGAGTCTGTTCACGATCACCAACGTGCCGATCAAACGCTTCGCGACGCAGCTGGCGCGCGAGGGCAACGCCGCTGCGTACGGCGCCTTGCTCGTGCAGCACTTCAACCCCGCCACCGTCGACGGTTTGATGTGCCGTTCGCTGGTGAGCGTGAGCTACGACGGCAACCTATACGACTGTGATTTTAACCAGATGCTGGAGCTGGGACCGGTTGCCACTGTGTTTGACGTCGACGACCTCGATGCGCTGATGGGTCGACGCATCGGCACGGGGGTGCATTGTTTCGCGTGCACCGCGGGCGCAGGCTCGAGTTGCGGCGGTGCGTTGGTTTGATGCCCTGGCGTTGGGCTGGAGTTTTTGCAAGGGCGTCAGCTGCGCCCAGCGGGATCCGACGAGCGCCGCTCGCACTGGGGAGCAACCTCCTTCGAGCCCGTTGTCGTCGACGAAAAGCTCTTGCAAGCAGGGCGCGCTCGTCC
>JAYTVG010001054.1:0-2988 GCA_043744135.1 Deltaproteobacteria bacterium
CAAACGCCACGACGCCACGCCCCTTGTAGGCGACCGCTAGCTCCGCGAGTCGATACGCCTCTTTGGGATCCATGTTGCGGATGCCGCACAAGATAACGCCCGTGGAGATGTCGTATTTGCGGGCGGCGCGCTTGAGGCCCGCGAGCACAGCGTCGTTGATACGCGCCAAACTCAGACCGCGGCGGGTGTGCAACACGGGCGCGTAGCGCACCTCAAGGTGCCAGACGTTTTCTTGCGCGGCGTCTTGCGCGAGTTCAAACGCGGTGCGCTCGAGGGCTTCTTCGGTTTGCATGACGCTGCACGTGATGTCGAACGCCTTGAGGTACTCCACCAGATCTTTGCAGCGCTCGCCCATGTGGATCGACTTCGCGAGGCCCGCTTCGTCGGTGGCCGGCAGTTTCACGCCCTGTTTTTCCGCCAGCTCCAACATGGTTTTGAGCCGCAAGCTGCCGTCGAGGTGGCAGTGCACGTCCGTCTTTGGTAGCGCCAACAACAGCGCGCGCGTCACAGCAGGAGGGGGGTTGGCAGCCTTGCTCATAGAGGTCTTTCGTGGCGCGGGATTCAACTGCGCGGCAGGATATCGTCTTCAGTTGCAACATCGTGGTCACCGCGCGAAAATGCGTGGAATCGCTCTTCTTTGCGTCGAAACGATGACGGTCGCAGATCGAACGGCAACAGCCGCAGCAAGATGGGCAGCAGCACGAAGCCGCCGGGCAGTGCGAACACCGCGAGGCTCGGCACCGTCTTGACCACGTCGACGAGTTGTTCTCGCATGCGGCGAGTTTCGCTGGCATCAAGAGCGCTGCCGCTGGCGCGCTTAGCGAGCAGCAACGCGAGATCGCCGGTCTCTCGGATCTCGTTCCACAGCGCGTCGATATTATTGTACACGAGGCGCGCCACGCGTACCGAGATGGGCGGCTCTGCAGCGGCGAAGCCATCGGCGAGGGCCAATGGGTTAAACGCGTCGGTGTGGGCGCGTAAAAACGTCGACACGCGCTTGTCGATGCGTGCCAACAGGGCGCGCGAGACGCCGAGCGCTTGCGACAAACTGCGCAGAAACTCGCGTTCCTCGGCGCTGAGCCGACCATCCACCCACGCCGCCACAGACACGGCGCACACGATACGCTGCGCGTCGCCCGCCGAAACCAACGTCAACAAGCGCGACAGATCCGCGGGGTGCTTCGCTTGACTCAACAATGACGCCGTGTCGGCACGCGACAACCCCAGCGCTTTGACTTGCCACAGGCTCGCACTGCGCACCAGGTCGGCGTCGATGAGTTCACGCCACTGTGACAACGCAGCGATGGCCGCCAACGTCGCTGTGCGTTGCGCGGCCAGTTGTTTTTGCAGCTGCGTCGCGGCCACGGTCGGCGTGCGTCCGTACGCATCCACGGCGGCTAGCACCACGGCGCGCGCATCGAGCGCGGAAAACGCGGGGTACAGCGTCAACCCCAGCAGCGGATTGCCCTGCAGATAGCGGCGTTTGTGCAACTCACGCTCAAGGCTCGCCAGCGCCTTATCCACTTTCGACGAACTGCTCCACGTCGCCAGCACCAAGGCGTCCTCGTCTGCCGTGCACACCGACGCCAGCGCGGACGCAAGCGCGCGCACACGAGCCTCGATGTGCTGCGCGCGCGACAGCTCAGGCGCGTCGAGCACACGTCCCGCGAGGTCGACGTGGTCGGCCACCACCACCAACCACTTCAGCAGCAACAACAGCTCGCCTGCGTCCTTCGACAACAACTGATCACCGCGCAGCTGTGGTGCGCCAAACGCCAGCCCGCGCGACACCATCGACGCCAACACCACGCGTCGCGCGTGCGTGCGCGTGCGCAGCCGCTCAGGTGCAAGCGGCGAGGCGCGCACAAACGCCTCAGATAAAAACCGTCGCAACCATCCGCGCGGCAGGCTCACGCGTCCTCCATCGCCCGCGCGAGGCCCGCGAGGTCGGGCGGCAACGGCACCACGAACGCCATGGCAGCGCCCGTGCGCGGGTGCGCGAAGCTCAGTTCGCGCGCGTGCAGCGCCTGGCGTTTGAGCAGCACGGCGGCGTCGCGAACGGGGCCGGCTTTGAGCCGCAGCTCGACGCGGCCACCGCCGTACAGCACGTCGCGCACGAGCGCATGGCCAGCGTCGGCGAAGTGCGCACGAATTTGGTGGGTGCGTCCAGTCAACAGCTCGACGTCACACCACGACACGCCGCCGGTGCCGAGCACGACCCGCGCGCGGGTGTGGGCGATGCGACCGACGTGCTGCGGCACGCGCGTGGTAAAACGACGTCGGTCGCCATCGGCACGGCGGTGGCCGGTGAGGAACTCGACGTGCTCGGCGACGGCGCCCAAACAAAATGCGCTGTAGCGTTTGTGCACGGCGCGCTGCGCGAACGACGCCGCCAACACCTGCAGCGCGGTGTCGTTTTTGGCGACGACCAGCGCGCCTGATGTGTCTTTGTCCAACCGGTGCACGATGCCGGGCCGCACGGCGCCACCGATGCGCAGCTGCGGACACCGAAACAACACGCCGTTGGCGACCGTTCCCGAGGGGATGCCAGCACCCGGGTGCACGGCCATGCCCGCGGCCTTGTTGATGACGAGGATGTCGTCGTCCTCAAAGACCACCTCAAGCGGCAGTTCTTGCGGGACTAGGCGGGTCGGTGCAGCTGTCGGCTCGTGAACCTCGACCTGTTCGCCACCGCGCACGCGCGACGAGCTGCGCGCCACGCTACCGTCGATGCGCACGTGGCCGGCGTTGAGCAGCGCTTGCAGGCGCGACCGCGACAACGGCAACGACGCTGCCAGGTGCGCATCCACGCGCGTCGTTACGCCAAACGGCACCGTTACGCGGTGCAACGTCGTTGTGATGTTGTCGTTACTGGCGTCGGCAGATGCGGCGTCGGATCTGTCGCCATCGTCGTCATCGGATGTGTCGCCATCGTCATCATCGGATGCGTCGTCAGCGCGTGCGACTGCATCGTGACGCCCAAGCGGC
>JAYTVG010001055.1:0-2988 GCA_043744135.1 Deltaproteobacteria bacterium
AAGACGGAGCAACCGCCACACGCCAAAACGCGCGCGGAGGTCGCGCAGGTGGTGCAGCGGTTCTTTAGCGCAGAGTTGGCCGGCGCCCGCGAGCTCCGTTGAGCACATCGCCCACTCGCGGTGTTGCGCGCGGGGTGTCATACTTTACTCATGTACACATTGCTGTTGCTGCTCGCTGCCGCCGGCGCAGAGTTCACTGAGGTACAAGTGAGCGGCCCCGTGCGTGTGGTGCTCGACCACGCCGCCAGTGCAGCTGTCAAAACGGTGCCGGCCGGCGTCAGCTTGACGTTTGCGCACGGGGTCCTCGTCGTCGACGCAGCCGACGCCGATGAAGCCGCGACCGACGTCGTGGTGCAGTTCACCGTGCTGCAGCGCGTGACCGCGCAACGGGGCGCGCGCGTCACCATCACCGGCGCGACCGGCAAAGAGCTCGCGGTGACGGCACACGACAGCTCGCGCATCACGGCAACGGGGAAAGTCGCCGCGCTGCATGTGGTGGCGGATGGGACCGCGCGCGTCGACGCCGCGCGACTCATCGCCAGCGACGTCACCGTTGAGCTGTCCAAGGCCGCCCGCGCGCAGATCGACGCGCGAGACACGCTGACGGCGCAGCTCATCGGCGCCAGCCAATGCCAACTGCAAGGCACACCCAAGCACATCAACCGCTCTGTGAGCGGAGCTGCGCGGCTGATGACGCCGACGGTGGCGGGCGAACAGCGCCGTTAAGGGGTGAGCGCGCGCGTCGTCACAGTGGGGACGGCACTGTCGCTACGCTGCCCACGACATCGCCGATGAGCGCCAGCGCAAAGTGCAGCCCCATGCAGTCGCGCGCCATCGGATCGAAGCTAGCCAGGCCCCTCATGATCGTGCTGCCCGCGATGACGTCGACGTCCCAGGTCAAATCGACCTCAGTCCCGGTGCCGGCGGGCTTGACGCGCCACGTCCACGCGCCGCGCGACAGATCGCCGCCCGTGATCGTCTCTTCAATCCGCACAGTGGAGCCGTCGACGAATTCGGCCGTGCTGCTCGTGAATGCGACGCGACCGCCAAAGCCTTTGAGGTCGTACGCGAACGCTCCAACGTGTGGTGGGTTCGCGTTGACAGCTGAAAACACGCTGACGCGCTGTGCATACGTGGTGCGTGCGCGAATGCTCGCGAGCACGGTCGCCATCGGCGCCTCAACCACCCGGCGGATTTCGACCGGTGGCGGCTTGCCCACCACACCAGCGCGCAAGATGCGCACCGCGGTGCCGTGCCGCGCGAGCGCAGAAAACGCCGCGTCAGCCGACGCCGCCTTTTGCAACTCACCAACCTTGGGAGGTGGGAAGAGCAATTCGGGCTTGGCAAATCCGCGCAGCGAGGTCATCGCGGCCGCCATGTTCGCCGCATCCATGGCGCGCTCCTCGACGGCACGCACCATCGAGGTCCAAGCGCCCGACTTGCCTTGCGTCTCCATCAAACTGTAGGTGATGGTGCAGCCCGCATCGTTGGGCTGCATGGTGTAAACAAAAGTGGCGCTCGTGTCTGGGTCCGTGAACACCACGCGGCCGGGCTCTGGATGCTCAACGACACCGGGCACGCTTGGGGCCAAGTTGATGTTGAGCACCAGTTCGTAGCGGATGCGCTGCGGGCTGCGCTCAAAGATCTTCACCTCTTTGAGATTCCAGCGTTTCGCGTAGCTGCCCACATCCATCAACATCGCGTCGACCTCCGGACACGACGAGGGCGTCGACGACACCACGACCGCGTTAAATTGCGACCGGTTGGTCTTCGGCAAAAACACCACCTCGCCTTGGCGCGTCAGCTCGACCAATCCCGCAGCAGCGACGTCGGCGGGGATCTTTGCCCGTGGCGTCTGCGTCAGGGCGAGGCTCGCGATTGCGACGACAAGGGGGTTCACCCTAACGAGTGTACGCTTTCGCGCGAAAATCAGCACTTGTTCCGCCGCGGCCGCCAGACCTATCGACGGCGACCGGCGACAATGCGCTACAGTTCAGCGTGGACATCAAACCGTTTCGTGCCATTCGCTACGCTCCTGCACGTGTGGATTTGGCGCGCGTGCTGCTGTTGCCGGCGTCGCAGGCAGGCCACGCAGCCACCGCTCACGAGCCGCGTCATATCGAGCGCTTGTGGCGCGGCAACGTCCCGCTCAGCGCCAAGCGGTTGCTGTTGGCGCAGTGGCTGCAGGCGGGCATTTTGGTGCACGACGCACACGCATCGATCACCGTCGTCAAACGCGCGCGCCCGGGGCACGACGCTGCACTCGGTTTTTTTGCTGCGTTAGCACTGCAGGCCGATGAAGCCGCGCTCGACGCCCCCGACGCAGACCACGCGATGTTGGTCGACGGCGGGCTCGCGGTGGTGCCGACGATGGTGCACTACCACGACGACACGGGCCGCCTCAAACGGGCGTTGCTGAGCGCCATCGACAGAGAGCCCGACGCGGCGTTTTTGGATGGCGATGTTGAGGTCGAGTGCTTCGCTGTCGACGACGACACGTTGTCGGCGCGCTTGTCCACGCTCGGCCCCACGCCCGACGTACTTGACGGCCACGCGCACGCGCGCGCAGCGGCACTTTGGTGTCGGCGCCACGCTGGCGACGGCGGTGACGGCGCGTGTGGCTATGGCCTCGCGTTCATGGTCGATGCTGCCGACGCGTTTGCGTCGCCACCCATCGGTGTCGCGATGATGCGTATGCTCGACGCAAATCCTGCGCTGCCGTCGCGGGGTGGCGTATGACGTCCCCCTCGATTGTGTGGTGCACGCACCCACGCCACTTGCCGAAGCCTCCTGCCGGCGACGTTGTCGTGGTCGATGTTGCCTTCGCCGCGGGCGGGCAGTTTAAGACCAAGACGCTGCCGTTTTTAAATGCACTCGGGCCGCGGCTCAAAAAATACGTCGACCACCATGTGCACAAAGACGCGTGG
This sequence comes from Deltaproteobacteria bacterium, assembly GCA_043744135.1. Taxonomy (GTDB): domain Bacteria; phylum Myxococcota; class UBA727; order UBA727; family VGSZ01; genus JAYTVG01. Next base: position 2,928 of record JAYTVG010001055.1, read on the forward strand.
CCGCTGTACCAAAACGACCCGCGCTTTTTGCTGGTGCCGAACAAGATCGCCCACGCGTGCC
>JAYTVG010001056.1:0-2987 GCA_043744135.1 Deltaproteobacteria bacterium
AATTGATAGGCGCGGTAGTCGGTGAGCACCGCCCACACTTGATCGATGGGCGCGTCGACATCCGCGATGCACGTGGCCTGCTTTAGCTTGCCGGCAGCGTCGACCTCGATGCGCACCAGCGGCCCGCCCTTGAGCAGGTCACCGACGTCGTCGGCGCGGGCGGCCGGGCCGGTGAGCAATGTTGCGAGGACAACGACAACGGCGGCGGATCGACAGAAGGGTGCGCACATGGCAACAACGTGCCACCGCCGACGCGAAACTCAAACGGCGTCGCGATTGTTCAAAGCGGCAAGCACGTCACGCGCGCGCCGGCTGCGAACGCTTCGCCATCGAGCGGCAACTGCACGAGCACATCCGCGTCCGCCAGCGCCGAGATGTGATGGGAGCCCTGCTTGGGCAACAGCGCAACACGCAAGCCGTCGTCGTGTTGGCTCAATCGGCCGCGGGCGTAGTGCTCTAAGCCGGCCTTTTTGTGGGTGGCCTCAGCGAGGGTCGCCACCACCGACACCGGACCGGCCGCGCGACCCATCCAGTGGCGCAGCGCGGGCGCCACGAACAGGTGAAAGCTCACAAGCGAGCTGACCGGATTGCCGGGCAGGCCAAACACGTGCGTGTCGCCGAGGCGCGCGACCGCGAGCGGCTTGCCCGGCCGCATCGCGACGCGCCATGCGTGCAGCTGCGCGCCGAGCTGTGCCAGCGCAGGGCGGACAAAATCGTGCGTGCCCATCGAGACGCCGCCGATGGTCAAGACAAAGTCTGCATCGCGCGCTTGCGCGATCAGCGCCACGTGATCGTCGAGGGTGTCGCGCGCGATGCCGAGCATGCGCACCTGCGCGCCGAGGGCGTCGAGCGCCGCAGCGATCGCGTGCGCGTTTGAGTTCACAACGTCAAAATCACCAAGGGCGTCGCCGACTTCTTTGAGCTCGTCGCCCGATGACAGCACGCACACCACCGGGCGCTTGACCACCTCGACACTCACGCAGCCGCTCGCCAACAGCAGATTTTGTCGCGCCGCGGTGACGACGTCGCCAGCAACACCGACGACGGCACCACACGCCACATCCTCGCCGCGCCGTCGAATGTGTTGGCCGCGTTCCGGCCGCTCGTTGACCACCACCACGCCTTGGGCCAGCTGCGACTCGTCGCAGCCCTCACGCGGCACCACCGCGGTGACGCCCGCGGGCACCGGCGCGCCCGTCATGATGCGCACGCAAGTGCCCGCTGCGAGCAGCGCCGTAGCGTCGGTCCCCGCGAGCACGGTGCCGCTCAACTTCAACACTTGTGGAACTGTCGAGACGTAATCGGCGTCGACCCCGACACCGTCCATGGCGGAATTGTCGAAGTGCGGGATGTCGCGGGCGGCGTGAACGGGGCCCGCGAGCACGCGATGGGCGGCGTTCACCACCGCCAGACGTTCGATGGCGTCGGTAGGGCGCCGCACTTGATCGAGGATGAGCGCGCGCATCTGAGCGACCGTCAACAACTCGCTCATGGTGTCCTGCCGTGACCGACACCCAAAATCAACTTGAGCTTGTCGGTGAACACGAAGCTTGCCGTGGTCTCGATATGCGGCACGTGATGGCAGCCACGACACGTCGCCTCGGTGGGCGCGCCTATGATGCTGGCCTTGGTAGGTGACTCAACGTGAAGACTGCCGGCGCCATGACAACTTTCACACTGGACGTTTTGTAACCCCATCGGCACCACGTCCGTGGTCTTGCACGCGCCGCCGGGCACCGCGAAGCCGACGCTGTGGCACGCCACGCAGCCGCGGTCGTTGTGTTTGCCACCGTCGACGAGAGTTTGCCACGCGCGGGCGTGTCCGAGCACGCGCGTGGTGGCGGCACCCGACGCGTCTTTGCCCGGTGCCGTCACCGACTGTGCGCTCCAAAACGCATACGCCGCTGCGTGACAGGTCTGACACGCCTGCGCCCCGACAAACGTGGCGCTGCCGGCGGGCGCTGCAGCGCAGCTGAGCGTCGCTTCGCATTGCGACACCAGCGTAGGAATCGCTTTGCTGTAGGCGTCGAGCGCGCGTTTGGCGGTGTCGTCTTGCGCCATGCCTCGCTTGAGCGGCAGCGCACGAAACGTCAAGTGCGGGCCGACGACGCTGCTCGCAGAAAGACTGCGCAATTGTTCGCGCTGCGTGCGCGCCGCTTGCAGACGCGCGCGCAAAAAGTCCTGACGCGCGCCGGTGCTCGCGTCCACTTGCCCGCCGAGCTCCGCGATGCGCACGTCGAGGGTTTGCACGTCTTGTTGTGCACGCTGGGCGCTGTCATCGACAGCGAGGGGTTGGCCGACGGTGCGCCCAGTCAAATCAAACGCAATCGCGCCAAGATGCTGCGCTTGTTGGCCTGCGCCGACGATGACGGCGCCACCGACGCGCTCAACTGCGACGGGCGTTTCACCGGGGGCACGGCCTTGGATGACGACGTCCAGGCCCGCAATGTCGGCGACCAGCTGCCGCGTCAGCACCCGCGGGCTTTGCGCTAGCAACACCACGGCCCGCGCACCTCGCTTCAACAGTTCTTGAATCTCAGAACTGACGGCGCGGCGAGCATCCTTCAGTTTGCTGTCGTCATCGAGGCGCACCCCCAACACGCCGACGTTTGTGACAGCGTCCAAGCGGCTGCGCAATTGTAGCGCGCTCGTGGCGGGCGCATCATCGGTCAGCGACAACGTCGGGATGGCGTATTTCGTCATGAGCGCGTCGCGAAATGCGCGACCGCGCACGTCGTCAAGCGGGCCTCGCGCGGTCGCAAACAGACCCGCGCGCGCGTACGACGCCACCAACAGCTCGGTGCGCGCTTGCGCCTGGCACATGTCGGCGGCGGCGTTGTCGTCGGGCTTTTCAAACAACAGATCACCAGCGTCGAGCAACAGCACCCGCCCGCCGTACGCGACGCGCGCTTGTGCCACCGCAGCGGCGAGCCGCGCCACGCCGCCGAGGGGTTCCGCGGTGCAACCGCACGGCTCGACGTAGCCCT
>JAYTVG010001057.1:0-10104 GCA_043744135.1 Deltaproteobacteria bacterium
TCGCCAAGGTACGCGAGGTGGTTGGCTTTGCTGCCCTTGCCCAAGCGGGTCTTTTTGAGCTCGACGAAATTGCCGACGTGCGCGCCCTGCATCAACTCCGCACCGGGACGTAAGCGGGCAAATGGGCCGACGGCACAATCTGCCGCGATGCTCGCGCCCTCGCAAACGCTATATGGAAGCATGACGACGTTGTTTTGCACGACAGTGTCGACCAGTACGCAGCCGGCTGAGATGCGCGTGTTGTCTCCGACGGCTGACGCGCCGCGAATCGAAACATGCGGGCCGATTATGACGTCGCGGCCAAAGCGCACGGTGACGTCCACCATCACGCCGCTGGGATCTTCGAAGGTGACGCCGGCCTTCATGGCGCGCTCGATGACGCGCTTGCGCAACACCGCGCTCGCCTGTGCCAACTGCACGCGATCGTTGACGCCGAGCGTTTCTTCGGCAGGCACCGCGAGCGTCGGCACTGCGTGGCCGCGCGCGACCGCCCAACCGACAATATCGGTGAGGTACAGCTCACCTTGCGTGTTGTTGGGCTGCAACTGAGCAATTGCCTCACGCAAAAACACTGCGTCGACGGCATAGACACCCGGGTTGACCTCGCTGATGGCGCGCTCGCCTGCGCTGGCGTCTTTGTGTTCGACGATGCGCATAAACGCGCCCGACCCGTCGCGCACGATGCGACCGTAGCCCGTGGCGTCAGCAAGCTGCGTGGTCCACAACGCTAACGGTGCACCCGAACTTTCGCGCAGCTGCACGAGCTGTTGCGCATGCTCGACGGTGATGAGCGGGCAGTCGCCGTACAAGATGAGCACGGTACCCGTGTGGTGGGCGAGCGCTGGTAGCGCCATTTGCACGGCGTGGCCGGTGCCGCGCTGCTCGCTTTGCACGGCAATGTCGACGGTGTCTTGATATCGCGCGCGCAATAACTGTTCGACGACCTCTTTGCCGTGGCCGAGCACCACAACGGTGCGTCCACCGAGCGCGCGCGCGGTGTCGGTGACCCACGCAATCAGCGGCAGACCGGCGCTTTGGTGCATCACCTTGGGCAGCGCGCTGTTCATGCGCGTCCCTTGCCCAGCTGCGAGAATCACTACGGAAGCGTTCATTTTCGCAGCATCGCATCAAGTGCCCGTTCGCTGCCAGGGCGAGCGAGGACCGACCGTCCGCATCGCGCTGCTGACGCGCATGGGCCGTGTAGGATGTGGCGAGGCTCGTTTTGATTTTGCAAGCCGGTGGCATCACGTTGCCGTCCGGTCGGTTAGTTGACGGACGACGCGGTGTCGTTGGATGGTGCTCGACGGAGACGACGTGGCGACGATCAGCGGCGACATCGGGCTCATGCCCCTAACCGACCTCGTGATTTGGATCGCCAACCGATCTTTGTCGTGCACGCTTGCCGTACGCAGACGCGGCCTCGAAACTCGCTTCGTCATTCGCGATGGCAATCTCGTGCAGGCGATCAGCTTCGACCCGCGCGAGTACCTCGGGCAGCATTTGATCAACTTCGGTCACATCAGCGAGGAACAGCTGCAGCGGGCTTTTGATACGCAGCGCGAAACCAACGTGCCGCTTGGACGCGTGCTGTGTATGGTCGACGCTGTCACACCTGAGCAGCTTGATCGGGTGCTGATGTTCAAAACGCGCGAAGGAATCTTAGAGACCATGAGCTGGCTCGAAGGCGCGTTTAAGGTGACTGACGACGTGCCCCCCACCCGTGAGCTCGACTGCCCTCACCCGCTCAGCCTGCACGAGGTGCATAGCGAGGCGACGGCGCGCGCCAGCATGTGGGGCGAGATCCGCAGTGTGTTTCCCACCGACGCCACTCGCGTTGACGTGCACGTCGACCCGCAATCGCTCACTAGCGGCTTTGACCGTCGCTTGGTGCAGCTGATGGCGATGGGGCGCTCGATCGGGGAAGCGAGCCTCGAGTTGCGCGCGATGGATTTTCAGACGTACGCACGGCTGTATGATTTGTTCAACCGCAAGGCCGTAAACCCTCGCACGCAAACGCCCGCGCCTGCCGTCGCGAGCGCTGCCAAAAAAATCAAGGATGCCCGCGCCACCACGCCGATGACGATCGGCAAGCGCACCGCGTCGAGCGAAGAGGCCGCGCGCATACCGGCAGAGGCGCGCGACCCTGGCACGGCGCTGCGCGTCGCGCTCGCCGGCCGAAACTGGTCCGAAGCGATGTTGTTGTCGCAGCGCATTTTGGAGCGCGACCCAAAAGACATCGAGGCCGTCGCTGCGCTGCGGGTCGCCGACGCGCAACTTAAAAAGAGCGGCGACGACGAGGTCGATATGGCGCTCGTGCCCCTTCTCGCGTTGCCGCGCGAGCAGCTGGCGTTGGCGCATCTCACCTCAAAGGAACGTTACGTGTTGTCGCGCGTCGACGGCCTGCGATCGCTTCAGCAGATCGCCGCCGTGAGCCCCATCCACCGGACAGAGCTGGCGCGCATTGTCAGTGCCTTCGCCAGCAAAGGTGTTCTAAGGTTCGTGACATGAGGTCAAGGACAGCAACAACGCCCGTTGCCATCGCGGCGCGGCGGTGGTCGATGGTGGCGGTCGCTGTGGTGGTCGTGGGCGGCGCCGCGTGCGGCATCGATCTGGCGCCGCGGGAAGCGTGGCAGATGACGTTTTCGACTGAAAAAGACTGTTCGTTTGTGGGCGTCGGCGCTGGCCAGTGCGCGGACGCCACCCAACTCGCGCAAACCACCACGCATGGACGCTGGGTCTTTGAGCACGGCAGCGACGACGCCTTCACCGTCAACCTCGACGACGGCCGCACACTCGCGGGCATCGACTTTCAAGACGACGGGCGCACGCTGCAGCCGCCGACGGCACCGTGCTTAGGCCAGGGTGGCATCTGTTACTTCGCGCGCGATCGATCGGCCTCAGTGGATCCAAACGACAACAACTGTGCGCGCATCGCGGAGTTCTTGATGATTGCGCGCTTGGTCGACGACAACGGCACACGCAAGCTGACCGCGTCGCTGTCGGATCGCAGCTTTCGTGACGAGGCTTGCGGCACGCCTTCGGGCCAAGAGCGCGTCGTCAATGGCGTCGGCGTCTTTCAAGCAGACCCAGCGGCCGCGCAAAGCGAGGTGCGCGGTGCGAACTAGCTGCCTGGATTTCATGGTTCAGCTCCCAAGCGCGGTGGATTTCATTCACCGCTTGAGGTCGGCGCATGTCGTCGCAGCCTGTGTGGCCGCATCGCTGACCAGTGCGTGCAGCAGCGATTCGTTTCGTTTTTATGACGTGGTCAGGACTGTTTCAGACCTGTGTGACATCCGCCCCGAGGGTGAGTTTTGCGATCCTGAGCAGGTCCCTGCACCTGAGACCATCGGCTGGGCGGTCGAGCGTCAGGGCAAGCGCGTCCGCATCATCGTTGAAGAAGAAACGTGGGACGCGGTGGCAAACGTCGACGAGCCGAACAAGCTCACCGCCAACAAGACCGAGGTCATCACCGACGATGTCGGTCCCTGCAGCACCACGCGTGTGCGCAGCATCGCCACGACCGATGACGCAGCCACCATCACCGGCACCATGAAGGAGCTGTTGCGCATCGAAGGCGTCGACCAATGCGGCAGCACGCCGCGCGGCGAGCGCGTCAGCTACGCGATCGAAGGCCCGTACCTAGGGAGTCCGTAACGTGCGCGCACGATCCGCCTTGCCAACGCTCGTCAGCGCTGTCGTCGTCATCGTCGGTGCCTCGTGTGGCGAGACATTGGTGGCGGGCACGTTTACCAGCCGCGTGGTGCAACATGAAACATGTCGCGTGCAAACCGGCCGACCGCAAACGTGCGAGCAGACCGAGAAGCTCGCCGAGCTGACGGTGCGTCTAGACGAAAACGCCGACGACGACACGGTATGGCTGTCGGGCATCCCCAAATCTGGCGGTACCGATCGCGCGATTTTGGGCAGCCGCGACGACGAGGGCGGCTGGTTGTTCGTCGACGAAGCCGGCAGCAGAAACAGCGAAACCACCTGTGCTATCACCTCGCGGCTTGAGATCAGCATGAAGGTCGATCCGAATGCCAACCCGCAAAAGATCGGCGCTGACCCCTGCATCGCGCTCGTGGGTCGCGAGACGGCGACCACGGTGTTGTCGAGCGGCTGCGACACGGTCAACACGCCAGCCCTCAACGAGACACGCATCGAACGGCGCCGCTGGGAACCGTCGACCACCTGCGGCAAATAGCGGCTACAGCGCCGTCAACACTTCGCAGCCGCTGTCGGTTACCACCATTGTATGTTCAAACTGCGCGGACCATTCGCCGTCTTGCGTGATGGCGGTCCAGCCGTCCTCGAGCACCTCGATCTCCCACACACCGGCGTTGATCATGGGCTCGATCGTGAAGCACATGCCCTGCTCCAAGCGGATGCCGCGGTTTTGGTAGTAGTGCGGCACCTGCGGCGGCCCGTGAAACACACGGCCAATGCCGTGACCGACAAAGTCGCGCACGACGGAGAACCCTTGCGGCTCGGCACATCCCTGAATGGCCTTGCCGATGTCGCCCAAGCGCGCGCCGGGCTTCACGACCGCGATGGCGCGACGCAAACACTCTTCCGTGATCTCCACGAGCTTCTTCGTCTTCGCGCTTGGGGTGCCGACGTAAAACGTGCGTGACGTGTCGCCAAACCAGCCGTCCACGACGGGCGAGACGTCGACATTGATGATGTCACCGTCTTTGAGCACTTGCTTTTTTGTCGGGATGCCGTGGCAGACAACCTCGTTGACCGAGGTGCAGATGCTGCGCGGAAAACCGTGGTAGTTGAGCGGGCCGTTGGTGAAGCCACGCGCAGACGTCCACGCCACCGCGGCGTCGTCGAGGTCCTGCGTGGTGACGCCGGGCTTGACGAAGCTGCCAACGTGGCGACACATCTCCGCCGCGGCGCGACACGCTTTTCGCATGCTTTCGACGTCGGATGCAGACAACAGATTGATGCGTTCGGCTTTAGCGTCCATGGGGCAAACTAACAGCCGTCTAGCAGCGCGACAAGGGCGACATTGCGCGTGAGTTTGTGGGGCTGTGCGCTAAGCTTTCGCGATGCGTACTGTCAAACTTTCGCTGCGCGCCACGCTTTGCTGCGGTGGTGTGTTGGCCGTGCTGGGTGCCAGTTGCGAGCCGCCCGCCCCGACGCCGAAAATTGGTTTTCGCGCGGTCACGTTCCCCGCCGACTTCGCGTTTGGCACCGCCACCGCCGGTTGGCAAAACGAGGGCGACGAGGGTGCGCACGGGCCGGTGAAGTCAAATTGGAGCAGCTGGATGGCGAAGGGCAAAGCCATCGGCGATCAAACCAACCCGCGCGGCAATGGGTTTTTTACCAACTACGTCGACGACATCGGCCGCGCCAAGGCCCTTGGGCTCGACACCTTTCGCTTGAGCCTCGACTGGTCGCGCGTCGAGCCCGAACCCGGCGTGTTTGACGAAGACGAGCTCGCGCATTTTGACGACGTGCTCACGGCGGTCCGCGCCGCCAACATGAAGCCGGTGTTGACGCTGTACCACTGGACCGTGCCGGTATGGGTGCAAAACACCGACGCAGCGGCAGGCCCAGTCGTCGACCTCATCGCCACCAACGACCATGCGGTGGTCGACGCGTGGGAAGAGTTCGTGCGCGCCGTGATCCCGCGCGTGAAAGACAAGGTCGACACCTATACGGTGCTAAATGAGCCTCTATCGATGGTGGTGGTGGGTTATATCAACGCGACCTTCCCACCTGGTGTCTTCTTTGACATCCCAAAAGCCACTAGCTTCGGCATTAACCTGGCCTATATGCAGGCCCGCGCATTCGACGTGATCAAACAACTCGACGACGTTGACGCGGATGGCGATGGGGTCGAAAGTTTTGTCGGGCTCACCATGACGGCCAACGAGATCTATCCTGAAGATCCAGCAAATGAGCAGGAACAGTTGTCGGCGGAGAGCCTGAATTATGTTTATAATGATTGGTTTATCCAGGCACTCACTACAGGACAGCTGGATGTCGACCTCAACGGCGAGGTCGATCCCGACGCCAACACCGTGCCTGCGGAGGGCCTTGTGCCGGAGCTCGCTGGTCGCATCGAGTTCATCGGCGTGCAGTACTACGGGCCGGTTTTGACCAAAGAGCTGGCGCTGCTCAACGACACGGCACCGCTGTACGGTTTGCCGCTCACCGACGTCGCCGAGTACACCGACCCGCAAGCAAAATTGCACCCACACAACGGCATGGGGCGGGAGATTTCTGCGTCGGGCTTTCAAGACACGCTCAGACGCTACGCGCAGTGGGACTTGCCGCTCATCGTCACAGAAAACGGCACCACCACCAACCGCCGCCCCGTGTACGACGACACCGTCGGTGGCCCGCTACCTGCTCCCGAGATCGACGACGCGCAAGCTGCGATGTTTGTGGTCACGCATCTGTGGGAGGTGGGTCGCGCCATCCACCGGGGCGTCGACATCCGCGGCTACTACCATTGGACGCTCGCGGACAACTACGAGTGGGTGCAAGGCACGCTGCAACGTTTTGGTGCCTACCGCGTGGACTTTAACGACGTCACGCTACCCCGCACGCTGACGCCCATGGGCGAAGCGCTGCGGGACGTCGTGAGCGCGCGCGGCATCGACGCCGCGATCTGGAAGCTGTGGGTCGATGCGAAGTTTCCCACCGACGCCACCGACGTGGGAGTGGGCACGACCACGAGCGAGCCTGTGGTCGGCGCGTTGGATTGACGCAATGGTCGTCAGCACCGCTTCGCGCGACGCCCGCCAAGCTGTGAACGACGGCGGGCTTCAGAGTCGCTACGTCCAGGTGCGACGGCGCCGCTCGGTGAATGAGCCCATTAACGTCGCAAGCGAGCCGCCGCCGCTCGCGAGCGGCGCCCCCCACACACCGAAGGTGGTGTTCTCGTAGGCCTCGTGCAGGTTCTTTGGATTGTACACCACGGGCACGGACGCTCCGACTTGGCGACTCGCACCGCTGGTCGGCTCATTGTGGCCGGCGCGGCTCCCGGCGTCGAGTTCGAGCATGCCGAGCTCGCCGGTTTTTGTGGCGAAGCGGACTTGTGCGGTGAACGTGGTGCAGGAATAGTTTCGGCGCGATTTCCCGCTTCCGTCGCTGCAACTGCCATTTGACGCCGTCACGCTTTCGACCGAGCCGTGCGTGCGCTTCGCCGTGCGCAGGAAGTTCAGCCGCTTGACGGCAAAGCCACTTGCCACGAGCAACAAGATGCCGGCGATCAGCAATAGCTTCGGCTGTTTGATCATGGGCCATCTCCTCGTGCAGCGACGCGACGCCAAACCGATACCAAGCGCGCCACTCGCAAGAAGCGCAGCACCCGCAACAGCCTCGCCATGCGGCCGAGTTGACTGACGGTACCGATCATCGGCAGCAACGACAGCGCCGTCACGACGAAGTCAAAGACGTTCCACCGGTCACGGAAAAACGACGCATATGCGGGGCCGTGCGCCATGATGCGCACCGCGAGCTCGACCACGAACGCGAGGGTCGACAGCGTGAAAAAGGCGCCGGCCGCCCTCAACATCTGTTCGCCAGGAAGCATGAGTTCAAGCGCGAGTGCGATCGCGTTACCGACCACCAACGTGAAGACCACGCCGTCAAACAGGTCGGTGTCGACGGCGCGACGGCATGCGTCAACGAGCGGTCTAGGTTTTGAATGTTCCATCGTCCCTCAGTCGTCACACGATAGCGTTGTGCCGCATTGCAAAGGGGGGCGAAGTTTGTAGCGACGGATCGTCGCAACGAGCAACTACGATGGTCGGTCGGGGGCGGTCCCAGCGCGGCGAACCTTGATGACGCTCAGTCGTCGTGCTCGGATCGGAAAACACGAAAAAGTCGCGATCCTCGACGACATCGAACAGCGCAGCGACGTGATTTCACCGACCTTGGGAGGTGAACAAAGTAATTCACCGACCTTGGGAGGTGAACAAAGTAGTTCACCGACCCTGGGAGATGAGCGTTGAATCTAGTGCCGCAGCTCTTTAGTCAAACGCGAAGTAGTCGCGCTCTGCGACTTCATACATGTACACGCTTTCCATGCCGACGAGGTACGCGTCTGACAACGGCCGCGCGAGCTCTGCGATCGCTTTGCCTGTGCCGCCGGCTTTCAGGTCTTCGTATTTGCCGCGGGCGCCCTTGCCGACGAAGCGCTGCGCCGCTTGGTTGAGCTCAGCGGGTGCTGTGCCGTCGGGCGCACGAATCTCCACGCGTTGCAGGCGCACGTCCTTGTCGACTGCAAACGTGGCCTCGTAGCCGCCGTCCTTGAAGCCGGCGAGCTTGACGAACACCACGTAGCCGACCTTTGTGTCCTTTTTGAGTTTGTCGCGCTTTTTGTGGTCCTTCGCTGACACGTACGTCAGCGAACCCTCCGGCGCTTCAAGCTTGTACAAGCCAAAGACCTGTCGCGCGTCGACGATGTCGGCGGTTTTGATCTTCGCTTGCTCCTGCAGGCGTTTGGACGCGGGGTCGTCGAGCTTGGTGTCGGTGATCATGACGTGGTTGGCGCCGAGCAATAGGTCGTTGATGTCGGCATTTTTAGCGCGCAATGCCGCGAGCGCGTCCCACGCATCAAGCGGGTTGTCCGAGGCGATTTGCGCGAAGCCGTTGGTGCCGGTCTTGAGGCTCTCGACGTTGGCGTCGTCGCTGTTGGCGTTGAGCCACGCGCCGTCCACTTTGACGCCATCCGCTTTTTTGAGCAGCGCGTCGCCGTGCACGATGTCACCAATCAGCGGACGCTCCTGCGCGCGCGTGACGGCCGATCCCAGCAAAAAAACCACCACCACTGCGCGTTTGAAATGTGCCATCGCTAGTTACCTCCGCCAACAAGCTTGCGTCCCGCGCTCGACGTGCCGTCCGCGGCTGCAGCGACGTTGTTTTTTTCTTCGTCGTCGAAATCAGGTGGCGGCCAGATGCCGACGTGAAGCGTGAATGAGCCGTCGAAGTGAGTCGTGGCGTCTTTGCCGGTTGCAACGACAGTGATCTTGTGCGGGCCGGCCTTGGTTGGTGTGAAGTGAAAGCCGTACTGCCCCGGTGCGTCCAGCGCGTGCACCACGTAGCGGCTGCTCTTACGCGAGGGCTCCTCCACCGTGACGACGACGTTCATGCCTTTGAGCGGCTCCAGATTGCCGTAGCGCGGGTCGGCTTGTTCGAGCTTTTTGCTGGCGCTGCAGCGAATCTCGACACTGTTGCCAACGGTCACTTCGCCGCGCTCGATCGCAAACGACAAGCCGATGCGACCGGCGCTACGCGTGATTTGGCGAATGCGTTTTGCGGATGCCAGCCGTGCATCGCGATTTTCTAGGCGCTTTTTTTGGTCCGTCGCCTTCTTTTCTTCGACGAGTTTTTTCTGCGCGTCGTCCTTTTTCTTTTTGTCTGCCTCTGCAGCGGCATCCGCGGCTTGCTCCGCGGCCTTCTTTTTGGCGTCGGCTTCGTCGTGCAATTTCTTTTCAGCCGCAGTGTCTTCAAGGACGTCGCGGGCTTTCTTTTCGCTCGTGTCATCAGCTTTTTTGTCGTCAGCTTTTTTATCAGCTTTTTTGTCGTCAGCTTTTTTGTCGTCGGCTTTTTTGTCGCCGCCCTTCTTGTCCTTTTTCTTTGGATCGTTGGTCTCGGGCGCTGCCGGAGGGGGCCCTGCGTCCGGTGCGGCTTCGGGTTCGGCACCGATAATGCGCCGCTGGGCGAACGCAGGCGCCACCACAGCGATTGCTGCCACAACCATCAACGACACTGCAGTAAAAACTTGGCGACGCATACGAACTCCCACAACAAAGCCAACGCTATAAACGACGGTCACGGACCCGCGGCGATTCACCACGACCCGTCAGTTGCACGACGCGGAGGCGCGCGCATCTTCCATCGCAAAGCGCAGCTCGAAGCCGCCGACGCTGCGCGCGAGAAAATACGGGCGATCGTTGATGAAAAATGCCGGCGTGGCCGCGACTCCCAAGGCCAGCCCCTGCGCGTGGCTGTCGTCGACCTTTTTGGCGAGCTCCGGGTCAGCGATGTCCTTGCTGAAGCGCGCGACATCTAAGCCGAGTGCTTTAGCGTGACCCGTCAACAAGTCGTCGGACAGCAGCTCTTGCGTGGCAAAAATCGCCG
>JAYTVG010001058.1:0-10092 GCA_043744135.1 Deltaproteobacteria bacterium
CGAGGAACTGCGCGACCTCAGCCTTTTTGACAAGACCACGTTGCTGCACGAGATGGAGCAGGCGTTCAGATGCGCTGTGGGCAGTCTTAGTCATCTGGAAGCTATCGTACCACGATCGTACCACGATCGTACCAACCAACGTCGTCAGGTGAGCGCTGGGCGTACTAGCGAGCCTGCGTGAGCGGCAGCGGCACGCTGCCGGCGTCCGTGTGCAAACGAAGCGTCACCGCCAGATCGCGATCCACCTGCACTTCGACGACGAGAGGCCCGGGATTTTGCAGCAACCATGCTGCGTCGATGCGTGCAGTGCCCAAGATCTCGCGCTCGGTCGCGGTGGCATTCACCGCTTCAAAAAACGCAAGCGACAACGGGCCCGTGGCTGGCCGCGGAAGCGCGACCCGTCGTGAGCACGGAATCACGCTCGACGGCGGCACCACCTCAAGCGACGCGCCACCAGCGAGCATAAAGCCGATGCTCAAGGGCATCACATCCATGATGACGTGCTCGGCGCGCCCAGCCCGCGCCGCACCCGCACTGACGGCGAGGTCGGGGTTGACGCCCAAGATGGGTCCGGCGCCCAGCACATCGCAGACACGTTTGCGCAACGCCGGCATGCGCGTCATGCCGCCGACAAACACGACACCCTCCATCGTGACGGCGGTTTTCGCGTTGTCGATGGCACCTTTTGCCAGCGCCGCCGCCTTCTCCATCATGCCGGCGCAGGATTGCTCAAGCAGGCCGCGTTTGACGGCGAGGTCGAGGTCAACGAAGCCGGCCTCGGTCGCGCCGATCGCACGCACGACCAAGCGCGCAGTCTGCTCAGTGGACAGCTGAATCTTGGCGTTTTCAGCGGCGAAGGTCAGTCGCTGCATCACAATGGGGTCGGCGGCGACGTCAACGCCCTTGTTGTGCTTGGCGTAGTCCGCGAACACGTCGACGAGTCGGTTGTCGAAGTCCTCACCCCCCAAAAACATATCGCCTGCGGTGCCTATCACTTGCACGAGCCCTTGCCACATCGACAACAGCGTCGCATCGCAAGTGCCGCCGCCGAGATCGAACACCAAAAATGTCCCTTGCCGTTGTTGCTCGCCGATGACGCAAAACGCCGCCGCGGTCGGCTCGTTCATCATCGCGACGACGTCAAGGCCGGCCATTTCCGCGGCGGCGCGGGTGGCACGACGCTGCCGAAAGCTGGCATGCGCGGGCACCGTGAGCACCGCACGCTCGAACTCGACGCCCGCCGCAGCGTTGGCGAGCTCAACGACGCGCGAAAACACCTCTGACGTCACGTCTTGCAGCGTGCGCACTTGACCGTGGACGTGCACGGCACACAAGCCGTCGGGGCCACCGCACAACCGATACGGCACGCGATCTTTGTGGCGGTAGACAAAGTCGCTGACGAAAGGGCGCCCCAAAAACCGCTTCCAGCCGTGCACCGTCGCTGCGGGATTGCTGTGCGCCATGTCCTTGGCGCTTTGCCCGACAAGCACCGCGCCGCCGCTGTCGTAAAACACCGCGGACGGGAACGAAAACACGCCCGGCCGCATCGGCACGTTGTGTAACTGCCCGTCGCCATCGACCCACGCAGCGGATGTGTTCGTGGTCCCAAAGTCGATACCCAACACCGGCGCGGTCATCGCTGATGGGTAGCGGATCGAGCGCCAGCCTGCAAAAGACCTCCCTTCCCAAATCGGTGCGCGTGACGCATGGCGCACCCATGTTGTCGGACGCCACCATCGCCCTCATCCACGCTGAAGTGCAGAAGTACCCACACAAAAAAACTGCGCTGTTGCCCAGTTTGAAGTTGGCGCAAAAAGAACGCGGGTGGTTGTCACAAGCGATGCTCGCGCAGGTCGCTGACCTCGTCGGATTGCCGCACAGCCACGCGATTGAGTTGGCGACGTTTTACGCGATGCTGTTCACGCAAAAAGTTGCGCCCGTGCGCGTCGAGATGTGCGTGCAGCTGCCCTGTGCGCTGGTGGGCGCTGAGCAAACACTGGACAAACTTGCGGGCGCTCTCGACATCACGATGCAAGGCCCGATGCACAAGCGCCACGGCCACAGCGCGGACCACGCCATCGAACTACACTCCACCGTGGAGTGCTTCGGTTCATGCCACCGCGCGCCGATGTGTCGCGTCGGTGATGACTATGTCGAAAACGTCAAAGCCGACGCCGACGTCACGGCGCTTGCTCAGCAGCTGCGTGCGCGGGCTCAAAAGGCAGGAGTGCACTAATGTCGTTGCTCCAGTCGCTCAACTACACACCGATCCTGCTGCCGAACCCCGGCAAAACGACGGCGGTGACTCTCAAAGAGTACCAAGCGCGCGGCGGCTACGTCGGCCTCAAAAACGCGCTCGCGACCACGCCCGACGAGGTCACCGCTGTCGTCAAGGACTCGGGCCTCAAGGGACGCGGCGGTGCTGGCTTTCCGACCGGGCTGAAGTGGAGCTTCGTGCCTAAGGCCCCCGGCCCGAAATACCTCGTGGTCAACGCCGACGAAAGCGAGCCGGGCACGTTTAAGGATCGCGATTTGATGGAGGTCGAGCCGCACACCCTTTTGGAGGGTGTCGCCATCGGCAGCTACGCCATCGGCTGCGAGCTCGCGTTCATCTCCATTCGCGGCGAGTACACGGTCGCTGGCGATCGCTTGCAAGCCGCCATCGACGACGCTGAGCGCGCTGGAATTTTAGGCACCGCGTCAGCGCTGAAAAAGGCCGACGGCACGCCCTTTAAGCTGAAGGTCTTGGTGTTTTTAGGCGCCGGTGCGTACATCTGTGGTGAAGAAACCGCGCTGCTTGAGAGCCTCGAAGGCAACCGACCCATGCCGCGCTCTCGTCCGCCATTTCCCGCGGTCGCCGGCTTGTACGCCAGGCCCACCGTCGTCAACAACGTCGAAACCTTGGCCAACGTGCCGGTGATCTTTGAAAAGGGCGTGGCGTTTTATAAAGCGATCGGCAACCCACCCAACAACACGGGCCCGAAGATCTTTTGCTTGTCCGGCCACGTCAAAAAGCCCGGCAACTACGAAGTGCCGCTCGGCAAAGTGACGCTGCGCCAGCTCATCGAGGAGCTCGGTGGTGGCACGCCGTCGGGGAAGAGGGTCAAGGGCGTGCTGCCTGCAGGCGTGTCTGCGCCCATCATCCCTGGCGACAAGCTCGACGTTGCGCTCGACTACGACGGCATCAAAAGCGCCGGCTCGATGCTGGGCTCCGCGAGCTTCATCGTGATGGACGAGTCCGTTGACATGGTGTGGGCGGCGTCGCGCATGGTGGATTTCTTTCGGCACGAAAGCTGCGGCAAATGCACGCCGTGTCGAGAAGGCACCATGTGGCTTCAAAAAGTTTACCACCGGATGCTGACGGGCGACGGCATGCGCGACAGCGATGTGGCGACGTTAGAAAACGTCAGCAAGCAAATCGCCGGCAACGTGCTGTGCGCGCTGGGTGATTTCGCGACGAGCCCGGTGACGTCGACGATCAAACACTTTCGCGCCGACTACGACGCGTTGTTGCAGATCTCGCGTCGCGGCCGCGCTGCTGAGTGAGCGCGCCCGAGCGACAGCGACGATGTGAGCGCTAACGCGCGGTCGGGATGTTTTGTGCGGACGTATCTGCGCGCGCCCACAACGCGCCAAACAACACGGTCGCCACGACGATGAGCGCGCACGCCTGCACCAACGCCCTCGCGAGCGACGGAACTTTTTGCGGCAGCATCGATGCTGCGCGGGGCGGTGTTGCTCGAGGAATCTGCGTGACTGAGGCGCTCATGGCGAAATCTCCAACCCTGACGCTAAGCCAAGGGCGGAGACGCTTTCAAGTTAGCCGCTAGCAAACTGCAGGTCGCGGGGTGCAAATCCCGCGCAATGCGGTCTTGACTCCCCGCACAATTGACCGCATCAAGCTGCGCATGACGACGACCAATGTGGCGCCTCCACCTGCTGCTTCGCCACCTGCTGCTTCGCCAGCTGTTGCGGCACCCGTGTCCGACACCGTCACGCTGAGCATTGATGGCCAAAGCGTGACGGTGAAAAAGGGCACGTTGCTCGTCGAGGCCGCCAAAAAAATCGGCACCGACGTGCCGGTGTTTTGCTACCACGAAAAGCTCAAGCCGGTCGGCGCGTGTCGCATGTGTTTGGTCGAGATTGAAAAGATGCCGCGGTTGCAGACCGCCTGCACCACGCCGGTGGCTGAGGGCATGGTCGTCAAGACCCAGTCGGAGTTGGCCAAGGGCGGACAAAACAGCGTCATCGCGCTGCTGCTCGCGAACCATCCGCTCGATTGCCCCGTGTGCGACAAAGGTGGCGAGTGCCCGCTGCAGGACAACACCTTCGGCCACGGTTTGGGCGTCTCGAAGTTCGAAGAAGAAAAGCGCCACAACGACAAAGCGTTTGAGCTCAGCGAGCACATCGTCTTAGACCGCGAGCGCTGCATCTTGTGCTACCGCTGCGTGCGCTTTCACGAGGAGATCCCCGGCGACCGTGCGCTCGCGGTGTTAGACCGCGGCGGCCACGGCGAGATCGGCATCTTGGCGGGCGACGTGTACGACTCGCCGTTTCAGGGCAACACCATCGACATCTGCCCGGTCGGCGCGCTGACGTCGCGGCAATACCGCTTTCGATCGCGACCATGGGATCTCAACGAGGCCAAGTCGATTGCCTGCGACGATCCCACCGGCACCAACATTTGGGTCGATACGCGCGATGGCCGTGTGTTGCGTTTACGCCCGCGCGCCAACGCCGCCATCAACGACGTGTGGATGGCCGACAGCACGCGCTTTGGATCTATGCCGACGGAGCGCGCGGGGCGCTTGGGCAAACCGCTGGTGCGCACCAACGGCGCGCTGGTTGAAACCACCTGGACCGAGGCGCTGCGCGTCGCCGCTGAACTGTCGCGCGTCGACGGCAAGCGCCCCAGCGTGGTGGTGGCACCGACCGTCAGCAGCGAGGCGATGGGCGCGGCATCGCTCATTGGCGACGTCAGCGCCGTGTGGCAGCGCGCCCCCAGCGGCACCAAAGGCAGCATCGCATCGGTGGCGACGTCGAAGTCGATCGTGCTCGTGGGGCTCGACCCGTGGACGGAGATGCCGATGTTGGCGCTGTGGATCCACCGCGCCGTTGCCAACACCGCGGCCGGCCCCGGCGGCGCCAACCTCGTCGTCGTCGACGAACAAAACGGCCTGCACCACGACAGCAAGCACCACAAAAAAACCAGCCGCGCACGGCCCGACACGGTGCGCGCGGCGCTCACGGCGCTCGTCGACGAGGTCGAGCGCGGTGTTGGCGCAGGCGCCGATCTCAAAGCGCGGCCGACAACGCTGCTTTGGGGTGAAGCGGTCGACGCCGACCCGGCGTGCATGGCGCTGGTCACGAAGCTCGCGACACTGCTCGACGCGAACGGCAGCGGCGGCTTGGTGGGGTGCCCGGGCTTATCCGTGAACGCAAAAGGCGCGGCGCTCGTCACGCCCGCACGCACGCACGCGCTCGCGTCTGTCGTTGTGGGTGACGCATTTTCACAGGGCTTCGCACCCGCTCACGGCGCACACGTGGTGTGGCTCACGCACAGCTTGCCCAAAGACCTGAGCAGTGCTGCGATCCCCGCGTGTGTCGATGTGGTGTTGCCGCTTGCGCACCCCTACGAGCAAGCGGGCTCTTACGTCTCGCTGGAGGGGCGCACGCAAGGATTTGACGCGGCGGGCATCGCACCTGGCGAGGCCAAAAGCGATTGGCTCGCCGTCGCTTCACTCGCGGTCGCTGTCGGCGTTGCCGTGCCGCAAGAACTCGTCGCATTGCGCAACGTGTTGGCAGAGCGCTTCCCCGATGTGTTTGGTGCGCTCGGCAAAAACCGCACACGCGCGCGCGCCGAGCTCAACGTGGTGACGCATGTCTAACTTGGGCGCGACCATCAACGCGTGGAACAACTACCTCATGGGCGTGACGCTGCTGGGCGTGCCGCTGCCGAACTTGGTGTTCGCGGTGACGTTGAGTTTGGTGTTTGTCGTCGGTCTGCTCACGTGCGTCGCGTACACGACGTTGTTTGAGCGCAAGGTCATCTCGCTGATGCAAGTGCGTCACGGCCCCAACCGCGCGGGTCCGCTGGGTTTGCTGCAGCCGCTCGCAGACGGCATCAAGCTGTTTTTCAAGGAAGACACGCTGCCGATCACAGCAGACCGCACGCTGCACCGCATCGCTCCCGCGGTCAGCGTGTTTTCGTCGTTGATGGCGTTTGCGATCGTGCCCATCGGCCCGAGCTACAACATCCCCGGCTTCGGCCAAGTGCCGCTGTGGATAGCCGACCTCAACGTCGGTGTGTTGTATCTGCTCGGTACCGCATCGCTGGGCGTGTACGGCATCGTGCTGGGCGGTTGGGCGAGCGGCAACAAATACTCGCTGCTGGGGGCGCTGCGGGGTGCAGCACAGCTCATCAGCTACGAGATCGTCTTGGGCATGAGCATCGTTGGCGTCGTGATGGTGACGGGGCAGATGAGCTTGCGCGGCATCGTGCAGTGGCAGATGGAGCACCACATCCCGCTCGTGCTGCTGCAGCCGGTGGGCTTCGCGTTGTTTGTCATCGGCATGTTCGCGGAGACCAACCGTCCGCCGTTTGATTTGCCTGAAGCAGACACGGAGCTCGTCGCGGGATTTCACACCGAGTACAGCGGCTTTCGCTTCGGCATGTTCATGATGTCTGAGTATATGGCGATGATCACGGTGAGCGCGGTGGGCGCGTCGTTGTTTTTAGGGGGCTGGGGCGGGCCGTTTGGATTTTTGCCCGGGCCGTGGTGGGTGTTTATCGGCGTTATCGGCTTTTTGTTTTTGTTCGTGTGGGTGCGCGCCACTATCCCGCGCCTACGCTACGACCAGCTCATGCGGTTTTCGTGGGGCGTGCTGATTCCGCTGGGCCTCGTCAACCTCGCGGTGACGGCGGTTGCCATTGTCGCGTTTGATTCCAAGTGATCGTGCGTCCGCGGCCGGCGCGCACCCCTTGCGCACGGCGCGTGCGTACGCAAAAGGATGGTATGACGTTGATTTTTACGCGCTTGTTTCCCGTCGTCGCCATCAGCGCTGCGATTGCTTTGGGCTCCGGTTGCGCGCACAAGGTCGCCATCACGTCGGTGCCGTCGGGTGCTGACGTCTACGTCGCGGGTGCCAAGGTGGGCACGACGCCCATGACGTACGAAGAAAAGGGCCAGGGACCGGGTGCGACCGAGCTGGTGCTCAAGCACAGCGGCAAAGAGAAGAAGGTGCTGGTCGAGCGCAGCAAGCTGGACGCCGGTGCGATTGGCGCGGGCGCGGGCATCGGTGCCGGTGCATGCCTTGGGCTGACTTGCGTCGCGAGCGTGCTCTCCGTCGGCAGCGCCGTGACCGGCGTGCCGTTTTGCTTGCCGTGCGTTCCGCTTGGCTTTTGTGGCGGACTGCTCTTCATTCCTGCGGGCGCCGCGGGCGCTTGGTACCTGTTTGGCTCCACCATGCCCGATACCGTCGCCATCGACATGAACAAGGCTGACGGCGCCGCCGTGACGACGACCGTCGACCCGAAAGCCGGCACGGTGGTGCCGCCCATCGTCGACCCGACCCTCAAGCCCGCACCAGCGCCCGACGCCAAGCCCAACGCGAAGCCGGCGCCAAAGTCGCTGCGCTACTAGCTCGACGTCACCCACGCGCGTCAAAGGAACACGATGGCAGCCTCGACCGACATGACCTCAATCGACCGACCCGCGACCCAGCGCGCCGGCGGCGGATTTTTTCGCGGCGCCATCGCTGTCGTCAAGGGCATGCTGATGACGCTGCGGCATATGGTGCGCCCGGCGGAGACCGTCAGCTACCCCGAGGTCAAGCGACCCGTGTCCGCGAAGTTCAAAGGCCGACACCGTTTGCACAAGACCGTCGATCAAGCATCAGGCAAGGAGCTTGAGCGCTGCATCGGCTGCCATTTGTGTGCGGCAGCGTGCCCCAGCAGCGCCATCTACGTCGAGGCCGCTGACAACGACCCGGCAAACCCGGTCTCGCCCGGCGAGCGCTATGCGGTGCACTACGAAATCAACATGCTGCGCTGCATTTTTTGCGGCTTTTGCGAAGAGGCCTGTCCCGTCGACGCCATCAAACTCGGCGCTGAGTATGAGCTCGCCGACAGCAACCGCGCCGCCCTTGTGTACACCAAAGACATGTTGCTTAAGCCCGAGCGCTTCGCACCCAAGCCGCAGTTTCACGCCGACGTCGACAGCCTGCACCGCGCCGACAAGCCCATCGTGTACGACGTCAAGCTCAACCCCGACAGCGACCTCGACACCGTGTACAAAACGCACAAGCCGCTAGGCCAGTCGCTGTCCGCGCTGTCGGATCAGTCGACGCCGCGCGCACCACGGGCCGCGTCCACCGCGCACAACGCCGACATCAGCAAGAAGCTCGGCGCTTAAGCTGCCGGTGCCGGTGGTGGCGCGCGCAGCGTCGTCACCTTCAACAACTCGCGCACGATCTGCTGTTCCACGCGGCCCTTGGTGCGCGCTGGCGCCGGCAACCGACAGTACAGGTGGATCGCGTGCGGTGACGCGACTTCAACGAGCACACGCGGCTCTTGCGTGGGGATTTCGATCTGCCGGTCGTTTGACATGCGCGTGAAAAATGCGCCGGCCTCATGCGCGTAGGGCAGCATCGCGGTGGCTGCTGCGGTGAGCAGGGTTTGCTCCGCGACTTGCCAGTGGGCGTCGTTGGCCACCACGACCTTAAACGTGTGCAGCACGTAGGTCTCGGTGAACGACTCGTTGACCACCGCCGACGTCAAAAACACGCTATTGGGCACGGTGAGCGCGCGGCCGGTGCGCTGGTGGCCAATGTTGCCTGGGCCGATTTCCAGCAGCGTGGTTGTGAACAGCGTGGTGTCGATGACGTCGCCGCGCAGGCCGTTAACCTCGATGCGATCGCCCACATCGAAGCTGCGGCTCGAGGTGCGCAGAAACGTCCCGCCCACACACATGATGAGCTCCTTGGTGGCGACGACGATCGCAGCAGCGACCGCCACCACCGACAGCGCAAACACCTTGAGCTCGTCGATCCACAGCGCCGCCGTCCCGACCATCAACACCACGAGCACGGCGTTTCTCGACGCCGCCACAAAGCGCCGCTGCTCGTCGATGGACAAGCGTCGCGAGCGCAGCGATCGAATCAGCACTGCGCGCGCGCCAAACGCCACCAGCCACAGCAACGCCGTCAGCAGCACGTTTTTGGAGATGGCGTGGCTGTCGAGTGACGACAGCATATGCTGCAAGTCGGCTGATCCCATACCCGTTGCGTTCCCACATTCGCGGGGGCAGCACCAGGCGGGCGCGAACGCGCGCGGGAGGTATCATGAGCGACCGTCCAGGCTACGACCGTCCAGGCTACGAGCGCAGCGAACGGCAAAACGCTCCTCCCACCCACGCGATTTGGCACATCCGCGATCGTGAGGGCAAAAAGGCGTTTTGGACCGAGATCGGCGTCGGCTTCACCAACCGCGATGGCTCGATCACGCTCAAGCTCAACTTGGTCCCGCTCGACGGCGGCATGATGCAGGTGCGCACGATTGAGCTGCGCGAGCCGCGTGAGCCCCGCGACCGCGACTACTGAAGCGCGCGCGACGCGGCCGCGATGTTGCACTTGGTGTGCAGTTGACGCGGTGCAGATGCACACAAAGTTCGCGCGGCGTGTAGCGCTGTCGCCTCGCAGCCGCTCCACACGCGCCGCGCGTTGGCACGCGATGTGAAACGTCACACGTGCAGCAGCGAAATACCCACGCACCGCTCCGATGTTCGGGGCCTTTGGAGGCAGTCATGGCAACCGACTTCATGATGGCAGCATTGAAACGCGATCCTTGGTTGGGCACGCTCGACGACGAGGCGCTGCGTGTGCTCGCGTCCAACGCGCGCGCCGTGCGTTTCGGCAAGGCGCGCAAAATCGTCAAGGAGGGCAGCTGCGCCGACAGCGTGTACTTGCTGGTGTCCGGAGGCGTGCGCTCGTACTGCACGGGGCCAGGACAAAAGCACATCGAGGTGCGCGCTATCGCAGCGCCGATGTGCTTTGGCGAAGTCGACGCGCTGCTGCAGTTGCCGCGCTGCGAGA
>JAYTVG010001059.1:0-2983 GCA_043744135.1 Deltaproteobacteria bacterium
GATGAATTTGTCTTTGATGTTCATAGGGCACCTTCGATCGTGTTGGAGTCGCGCACCGATGGATGCGGCGCGCGGGGTTTTAGGCATGACAAGCGAACCAACCACCGCGTCATGGCGACGTCGAGGCGTTGGTCTGAAACGGTTGAGCGTTCGCGCAGCAGACGAAACACTGCGAGTTGTTCACTGGGGCGTAACGCCGCAAATCCCGGGGCGTCGTCGGTGAGTCCACGCATGCGTTGCGCCAACGTTGCGGGGGCGACCGCGTCAAGGTCAAACAGGCTCACCAGCGGCCGGCGTTCAAGTGGTGCCAGCTGCGCGTCAAAAAACACCGCGCAAGCCCGCGGAATCGCCCGCTCAGCCTCGATGATGAGCGGCCGCACCGCGGCAGGCGCATCGCGGATGCGATATTGCTCCCGCCACTGCCGTTCCCAGTCATCCCACGCACCGCGGCCGTACGCCGTGCGGCACCACTGAAACGCACACAACGCACGCAAATACGCCGGCGGATGAACCCCGACAGCCGGCACCGCAAACGCATACGCCGCTGGGACCGCGAGCACCTCCCGCACCGTCGCTGCTTGAGCGGCGCCGACGCAGCCAAACGCCCAAAAGTCCGGCGCAAGCTCCGCGGTCCAGCGCGAAAAATGGGCCGCGAGCACCGCACCGACGTGAGGCCGCAACCGCTCACGCATCGCGCGCGCCAAGCGGCCGCGCAACCGCAAGCGCACCAGCGCCTCGTGGCCCACCTCATGCAGCAACGACGACAAGTTGTACTTGTCTTGCAGGCGCGCGTACGGAAGCTGAATCAGCGGCACGGGGTTTTTGCCGGTGTGCGACAGCGCGATGCCGGAGCGGATGATGGCGGCGCCAAACCCGCGGTTGCAGTACACGATTGGCTCACCCGCCAAACGCAGCGCGGGGTGGCCGCGGTCTAAGGCATCGGCCGCGAGCACGTCACACCCTTTGAGGACACGGCCAAGCTTGGGTGCTAGCCGCTGCGTCAACGTGTCCATGAACGTGTCAAAAAATGCGTAGGCCTCGCTCGCGTCGAGCTCAAGTTGCGCGAGCTCCGCGGATAGCGCGCGTGTCTGTTGCGGGCCGAGCACGGGCTCGTGGCGTTGCGCGGTCGCGCGCAGCCGCACGTGGATGGCGCGCGCCATCGCGGCGAGCTCGGCGTTGATTCCCGCCCACTGCGCGTCGGTGAGGTCCCGATCGGCAGGCAACGACACAACACGCCGCAACCGGGTGAGGTGCGCGACGCGGCGCGACAACGCGTCCACGCGTCGCGCGAACTGTCGTCGTCGCAGCGCACGCAGGCCGATCGGCGCCGAGCGCTCAGCGAACGCGGACGACAAGCACATCCCCACGCCGCAAAGTGACGACGCGGCGGCGCTTGCGGCCGCCGGTGGACAGGGAGCGGCCGGCGCCGGAGTTGACGGTTCTGGTTTGCGCGCGCAGCAACGCTTTGTTGAACGCATTGCGCGCGACACGGTGCGCCGTGGCTGGTCGCAGTGTTTCGTTGTCGACGTGTTGCGCGAGTTGACCGTAGGCGTCTTTCGCCATCGACGTGAAGTTTCTCCACGGTGCACGTGATCCACCGCGGCCAAAGCCGAGCGCCTTGAGTGCCGGCAGACCGACAGCCAGCGCAGGGTGCTTTGATGCAACCGACAGCGCGGTGTTGGCGAGCGAACCAAGCAGCCCCTTCATGTCACCGCGCGCGACGCTGCTCGCGAGCTTGGCCAGGTTGCCGATGGGTAGCGCGCCGGCCGCCGATGCGAGCGCACTTTTGAGCAACGATCCGCCGACGCCCTTGAGGCGCTTGCGCAAGCCTTTGAAGAAATACTCCTGCTCCATCTCGCGCATCAAACCGTCGACTTGTTGCGCCATCTCAAGTTCAGACTCGCCGTCTGTCAGCGACAGTTCGTAAAAGCGCTGTGCAAAGTGGTCGACGCCCTGGCGATCGAACTCGTTGTCGCTTTCGCCATCGACCTCGCTGTCGCTTTCGCCATCGACCTCGCTGTCGCTTTCACCGTCGAGTTCGTTGTCGCTTTCGCCGTCGAGTTCGTTGTCGCTTTCGCCGTCGAGTTCGCTATCGCCTTCGCCATGTAACTCTTGGTCTTCGAACTCGGCGTCGTTGATGCCGCCGTCGCGCGCGATCTCGTGGTCGTCTTCAAGCTCAAGTTCAAGCGCGCTGATTCTGTTCATGTGCTCCCCGTTGTGCGAAATCACCCGGACCCTGCTCTGAAGTCTGCGCCGGTGTCAACACGTCCGCCGGGCACCGACGGGCCGCGTCAAGTCGCGTCCAGGCGCTCGCACCACGCCAGCACGTCGGGAAACGATCGGCCCTCAACCACGCCGTACAGCGCGTGTTTTTTGAGCTTCGCTTTGCTGGTCTTTGGGCTCGCCAAGCCGCACAGCAAGCGCGCCAACTGTCTGGGCTCGCCCACGGCCGCACCGTGCGTCACGCGCAGCGCATCAACATCGACACGCAAGCCCGACAGCTGCAGGGCCACCGCGGGCGGCGGGACTCCGATTGGCAACGCCGTCGGCGCCCCCACCAAACACACCGTGCAGTGCCCACATGGCGACGCGCGCACCTCGCCGAAGTGCGCGACCAGGCGGTTGGTTTGGCACGTGGTGCAGGTCATGAGCGCGAGCACGTCTTTGATGCGCTGCACCTCACGTGTCTCGTGTGCGGCAAAGTTGTCGATGAGTCGCTTCACGAGCGCGTCGGCGTCGTCATTGGACGTGAGGCGCGTGTAACGGTGGGTGACGTCGCTGGCCGCAAGCTCGATGCGCCCTTGGTCCGCCAGCCACCCAAGCGCGCGCACAATGCGTTCGCGGTCTTCGCCGAGCGCGTCTGCAACTGTGGAGGGCCGCAGCGTGATCCACGTGGTGCCCTTTTTTCCCAGCGCGAGCACGGCCGTGACGAACGCCGCGCGATCGACGGGCAGGCCCTCGACGAGGTCACCGACCAACGCGC
>JAYTVG010001060.1:0-2983 GCA_043744135.1 Deltaproteobacteria bacterium
GCATGTCGAGGGGAACTTCACCAAGTCGCGCGCCAATGGATGCGCGATGTGGCGCGGGATTGGCCCGCTCGACAGCGTGAGCAGATCGAGGACACACGCAGGATCGCGCTCTGCGAGGCCGACGCTCAACACGATCGGCAAAATCTGGAGCGTTTCGTCGTCGTTGTCGTCCGCGGGCGCCCCCGTGGTCGGCACCCCAAAGCGCGACAGGGCCCGGTCGAGCACGTTGTCAGGCGCGATGATCAACACGTCGCTGAGCGTCGCGCGTTGCGACAAGCTGGCCGCAATGGCGTCCGCAGCAGTTTGTGCAGCATCGGTGCGCAGCAGTTGCAGCGAGCCGTCTGCGCGCGGGGCAAACGCTGGCCACCGTGCAGCCTCCAAGTCGCCGTGCGTCGGTGCGCGCGGCAAATCCCACGCCTGCACAGTCACGCCCGTGCGCTTCAACGGCTCGAACACGCGTTGCCACAGCGGCGCCAGCAATTCGCCAGTGGCGACGTCGATCCGTTCGAGGTCGAGCTGCTGCGTCGTGATGGTCAACGTGACGTTGCGCAAGCGGTCCGCGGTTCCAAGCGGCGCGCTCGCGGTGGCGTCGAGGATCGACACAATACGACTCGACAATCCGTCGCGTTGCGTCGGCGGCAGACCCGCGAGCACGAGCGCGTCGCGCATGGCGAGGACGCGGCGGGCGGTGCCGATGGCGTCGATGGTGCCCGAGCGCGCAAAAAATGCGCTTGGGTGCTCGGACAAGGCGCGCGCTACCGTCGCGACGCGTACGCCAGGCTGCGTTGGCGCCACAGCGATGCCCAACCGCAGCTCCAGCATCTCAAGCAAACCGCGCGGGCCCAGCCACGCACAGTCGATGCTGGCATCAGCGCCGGCGAGTGGCCCAGGCCACGCACCGCGGTCAAACGCTGTCGAAAACATCACGCGCATGCGACGCATGTAGCGCGCTGCACGGCTTTTTGCAGGCCAGTGCGCTGCGGGCCGTCGAGCGCGCCGCTACTGCGCCTTAGGCAGCGCCGCGTGCAAATCCTCGATCTGCTTGCTGCACTTGGTGATCACCAGCGCGTTGATGAGGTCGCCGAGCATGGTGCCGTCTTTGAACTCATCGGGGATCAGCCGCTTTTTGCCGACACCCTCACGCAGGCGTTCGCGCGCGTCCTCGCGTTGCGCGTACGCACAGCGCTGGTACTCCTTGTATTTGTCGAGCGTCGCGGGCTTCGACACCAAAAAACTCGGGTCGGTGGCGAGGGTCTTGGTGATGGCGTCGCGGCGGCGTGCGACCACACCGGCCGCTGACGTGCTTGGCGTCTCGCTTGGTGGTGGGTCTACCTTGGCGTCGACCTTCGGGTCTTTGGCGTCGACCTTTGGGTCTTTGGCGTCGACCTTTGGGTCTTTGGCATCCGGGTCGATCTTCGGGTCTGTGGGGTCTTTGGCGTCGACGCCAGCTTGCGCTTTTTTGATGGCGTCTTCGGTGGCCTTTTTGACGTCCTCAGGGCTCATCCCTGCGACGTCGGTAATGGCGACGCCGCCGCCGCCGCGAATCGTGTCAAAGATACCCTTGCCCGTCGTCACCAAGCCGAGCCCGCCAAACAACAGCGCCAACCCTGCAAGCGCCAGCATCAACGTCTGTGCCCATTTCGCGGTGCGCCACGCCTTCAGCCAGCTGTAGCTGATGAACAGCACCAGCGGCATCGTCACCAGCGACATCAGCGCGGGCACAATTTGTAACACCGCTGCGAACCGGGTCAGCGACGTCAAGCGCGCGATGACGCCGCTCATCACGAGCGCGCCGCCGGTGACCATAAAGACAATGGCAAGTGCGGTGGTGCCCATCACCGTTGAGTTGGTGCGGGTCTTTTCGTCGGTCTCGCCCTTGAAGATCCGCTCAACAACAAACTTGGTGATGGGGTGGCCGATGAACCCTTGGATCACCGCCGAGATAGCGCCGACGACGACACCGATGACAAGCGGAACGACGATAGCACCAAAGCCGCCGCCCCCCCCGATGAACGCGCCGATGCCAGCACCCGCCTGTTGAACCGCCATACCGCCGACAAGAACGGGCGTTAAAAAAAACGCCAGCGGCATGCCGGTCATGTACGGCAGCTGCGGGTTGTCGACGCCAGCGCGCACGGTGCCGATGGGGTTGAGTACCATCAGCGGGACATTTTTTAAGTAGTAGCCAAACGCAGATGCGATCGCTGCACCCGCGCCGACGGGCTCGTCGTTTGAGCCCTGGTCGTCGTTGTAGTCGTATTGGTTGTTGTCGTCGTTGTTGTTGTTGTTGTTGGCGCGCGAGGCAGCGCTCGACGACGGCTTCATCGACAGGTTGCTTTGGTCCGCCGGCGGCAGCATCGGCTCCATGTCCGCGATCGGCTGTTGCCTGCCTCGCGGCACGCCGCCCGATCCCTTCGCGCGATCCCTGCGACCGTCCGACATCGGCTCCATCTGTGGCTGCTGCGCTTGCGGCGCGCTCGCACGGCCACGCGCGGGCTTGTCGCCTTCAATCGAGAGGATCTCGAACTGGTGCTTTGACAACGAGAACTGAAAACCGGGCGTGAGCGCCACCGGCTCGGTGATGCGCCGGCTGTTGACGACGGTACCGTTGACGCTTTTGAGATCTTCCAAGTACCAGCGGCCACCATCCATGTAGATGCGCGCATGGCGCTTGGACACGGATTGATCCGCGACGGTGATGTTCGCCGGCCCACCTTGACGGCCAAACACCGAGCCCTCAGGTGGGACCGTGAAGTTCTCCGAGGACGTGTTGTTACGGATCTCGCACTTCATACCGTTGGGATCCTCGCGGTACCGGCCATTGCTGAAGGTACGGGACGCTAGCTGACGTCCGCAAATTTCCTAGCCACAAAGCTGCCGATTTCCATGGCGCACCTCTTGCGGTCGATGCCGGTTTTGTTGGAGAAAACTTGAGCATCAGCGGTTTGCTGGAGCATGAAGTGTGGGTCGGCGATGAGCTGCA
>JAYTVG010001061.1:0-2981 GCA_043744135.1 Deltaproteobacteria bacterium
CGGCCTGTGTCGATGAGCTCGCGGCCGTGCTCAGCCTGACGACCGACGTGCCGTTCGGAAACGGCCTGTGTCTGCGCGAACTCGCGTCAGCGCGCCCAACACCCGTCGCCAAGCCCAATGAGCGGGACCTTGCGTACATCTTGTACACATCTGGATCGACGGGCACCCCCAAGGGCGTGTGCATCAGCCACCAAAACGCGCTCGCGTTTGTGCAGTGGGCCGCGGAGGTGTTGGTGGCGACGGACGCGGATGTGTTTGCAAACCACGCGCCGTTTCATTTCGATCTCTCGGTGCTCGACTTGTATGTGCCGTTTTTGGTGGGGGGGTGCGTAACGATCATCCCCGAAACGGCGGCGTACGTTCCTGGTGGCCTCGTCGAGTTCATGCGCGAGCAGCGGCCGACCATCTGGTACTGCGTGCCGTCCGCGCTGACTTTGATGCTGCAGCACGGTGGCCTCGCAGACGCAGGCGCGTTGCCAATGCGCGCGGTGTGTTTCGCGGGTGAACCATGGCCAATCCAGCAGCTAACGGCATTTCAAGCGGCGTTCCCCGACGTCCGCTTGCTTAATCTGTACGGGCCGACCGAGACCAACGTCTGCACGTTTTACGAGGTCACTGCGTCGGTCGCGCAGCGCACAAAGCCCGTCCCCATCGGCAAGGCGGCGTCGTGCGATGTGGTGTGGGCGGTGAAGGACGACGGCACGACCGCGGGAGTCGGTGAGCAAGGCGAGCTGGTGGTTTCGGGGCCAACCGTCATGCTCGGCTACTGGGGAAAGGCGCCGCAACTCGACGCGCCCTATCGTACCGGCGACATCGTCACGCTGCTCGAGGACGGCGACTACCAGTACGTCGGCCGCCGGGACCAGATGGTCAAGCTGAAGGGCCACCGTGTGGAGCTTGGTGAGATTGAAGCGACGTTGTTGCAGCATCCGGCGGTGCGCGACGCTGCGGTCGTTGCTGATGAAAGCCAACAGACCTTGGTGGCGTTCCTCGTCGTCACCGAAGCCCCGCCGGGACTGCTCTCGCTCAAAACGCACTGCGCCCAGCGCCTGCCGCGCTATATGATCGTCGACAAAGTGCGCTATCTGTCGGAGCTGCCGCGCACGCGCAACGGCAAAGTGGACCGCGCTGAGCTCAAGCGCCTCGCAAGCGCCCCCCAGGAGAAACCATGAGCGACCTCGCCTCAACCATCGAAGCCCTCAAGGGATTTTTTGCGAAGGAACTCCTTGACGGTGATGCCAGCGGCCTCGACGAGGGCACCAATTTGTTGGAGGCCGGGCTCATCAATTCGCAAGCGCTCGTGAAGCTCACGACCTTCATCATCGACACCTGGGCGATCCGCATCCCGTTTAAGCATCTCACGCCAGTCAACATGAAAAACCTGCACACGATTGCCGAGCTCATTGCACGCCTGCGTACGCCACCGCCGTCGCCGTGATGTTTTTGCGCTCGCTTAGACGTCGATGATGGCGAGTGTGATGTCGTCTTCAGCGACAGTTTGCCCGCTCTTTTTTAACAGTGCGTCGAGCTCATTGCAGACGTCCGCGAGGGCCTGGGTTGTTGATGCGCCACGGGTTTTGCCCAGCAGTTTTTTGAGTCCGTTGAGGCCCAACTGACGCTCAGCCGAGCCTTGGATCTCAAAGGCGCCGTCCGTGAACAAAAAGATGCGATCGCCAGCGCTGAGCGCGCGTTCGCCGGTGCTCAACTCGAGATCGGAGGCGCCACCGATGTGGCTTGAGCGGCCGCGCACGAGCTCGACGGTGCCGTCCAGCTTCATGATGAAAAATGGCGGTGCGCCCGCGAGCCACCATCGCGCGCGACGACCGCCATCGAGCAGCTGCAGCGCGGTGGTCGCTATCATGTACTCACTGCGCCCGACGTCCCGCACGCTGGCGTGCAGTTGCTGCAGCAGCGCACCGCCGTCGAAGCGCGGCGTGAGGTCTCTCACCGCGCGGTAGTGGCTCGCCATATACGCGGTGAGCATCGCGGACGGCGCGCCATGTCCCGTCACATCACCCACGATGACGACGAGGCCTTCGTCGTCGCTTTCGTACGTCCACCAGTCGCCGCTGCACGCGCCTGCCGGGCGCACCAGTCCCGCGAGGCGTGCGCCGCCAGCGCTCACCTCGGTTTGCGATGGCAAAAAGAAGCGCTGTACGGCAGCGGTGAGCTCAAACGCCATCTCGAGTTCCTTGCGCTGCGACTCCGCACGCGCGAGCCGCGCCGACTCCATCGCGATCGCGATGTGGTTGCAGATGGCCTGAAACAACAGCAGCTGCTCAGCGCGAAACAACCCCTTCACCACGCGGCTGTCGAGATACACCACACCCAACAGCTCATCGCGCAGCATCACTGGGCTCGCGATGATGCTGCGCAAATTGTGCGCGACCACGCTGGCAGCCTCGATGATCTCGCCGCTGTCATCACCGGTAAAGATCAGCGGCCGCTTGTCGCTTTGCACGCTCGCGATGACGGTGCTTGAGTAACCAGAAAACGCTGTGTCGCTGCGCGTGCTGTCCCGCGCCGCGAGCAACGTCAACTCGCCGGTGGCCGCATCTTTAATCAAAAACGCCGCGCGCTCAGCCCCCAGCACGGTGACGAGCTCGTCGAGCGCTGCCTTCGCTTGGGCGAGCGCGTCGATCGTGCCGGCCGACGCGAGGCTGACGCGCAAGATGGCGTCGAGGTAGCGCTCGCGACTGCCTGCCTCAGCAGCCGCGTCATTGGCGACGGCGCTGTTCGCGCGTGGCTGCACACCAAACTCGGCCGTCACAACAGCGGCACGTTCGCGCCATCCTTCGTCGCGCGCGATTTGCAGCGCGTCGCCGGCGGCTGCGCGCGCGAGTTCTTCGTCGTTTTGGGCGCGCGCAGCCCGCGCGCGTTCGCGGTGAGCGACCCACGCGCCCCAAGGGCTCTCGCATTGCGCCGCCAGCGCAAGCGCGCCGTCGAGCGGGGATTGGATGCCTTGCTCATGGCGCGCGAGT
>JAYTVG010001062.1:0-2972 GCA_043744135.1 Deltaproteobacteria bacterium
AGAAGCCCGCAGAGCCTCCTAAGATGAGGCACAAAAACAACACCATCGACGCCGTCAGCAAGATGACCGCGTAGTACGCCGGTGCAGTGCCATACGTGAACATCTCCGCGACGCGGTTTGAAAACAGCACGGGCGCGAGTGCGGCACCGCCGGTGACCCACAGCGACTCCAAAAATCCCACGCGCTGGGCGAGCGCGGAGATGAGCACACCCGCGAGCAAGCCACCCACCACGATGCCCGCCAAGATCGGCAGCTGCATCAACTCACCAGAGACACCGCGCTGCTGGGCCGCGAAGAATGCTGCAAAGCCGAAGCACGCCACGATCAACAACCCAGCGACCAGGGCAAGCACCGACAGTCCGCCGCGCGCACCCTTGGCGAACAAGCCGCCGCCGCGCGCGCGCGTCTCGGCAGGCATGCGTACGACAGCGCCAAAGATCGCGACGGCCGCGGTGACGATGGGCAGCGGTGGAAACGCCAGCGCCATCGCCGCGCCGATCGGCAAGCCCCACACCAGTGCTGCGCGCACGGTCGTCGCCGACAGCGCGATGAACAGCAAAACGCCCGCGACGCCCAACGAGGCTGCGAACTGGACTGAATCTGCGGCGGGCTGTGGTTCCAAAGGGGCCTCAATCGGTAGCGCTTAGCGGTGGATGAAGTCTGCGTGTCGGGTTGACGTCGTGGCGTTCACGACGCGTGAATCAACAGCGTGTGGTCCGCGCCACTGTCAGGTGGCCTTGCGCATCTGCGGAAACAAGATGACGTCGCGAATCGAGGTTTGATTGGTCAGCACCATCACCAAGCGATCGATGCCAATACCCAAGCCCGCGGTCGGCGGCATACCAACCTCAAGCGCGCGCAAGAAGTCCTCGTCGAGCTCGTGGGCCTCGACGTCGCCGCGCTCCTTGTCGCGCATCTGCGCCATAAAACGCGCGCGCTGATCGAGCGGATCGTTGAGCTCGCTGAACGCATTTGCGAGCTCCATGCCAGCGACGATGAGCTCAAAGCGGTCCGCCACCGCGGGATCGCCGTCACGTCGGCGAGCGAGCGGTGACACGCTGATCGAAAAATCCGTGATGAACGTCGGGTTTGTCAGCGTCCGTTCGACCTCGTGATCGAACACGGCGTACAACAATGCGAGCGCGAGTCGTCGGCGACGCGCTCGCATGTCGTCATCCGCGCGCGGGGCGTTGGTGGTCTCGCCGGTGTCGTCGTCGAGTTCGGCGCCGGTCGCCGGTTGCGTCTCCAAACTACGGCGCTGGGTGGTTTGTTGCTGCGCGCTCGGCGCCGTCTGAGCGCTGGCCCACGCGCTATCGAGCGTTTGACCGAGCGTGCGGTAAAATGCCCGCGGGTCCGCTGAGACGCGCAGGGCAGCTTTGGCGCGTTCCACCAACGAGCCCTGCGTGGTCGCGATGCCAGGAACAAGCGCCTGCGCCTCCACGTCACTGAGCTCCTTCAAGCAGATCACCAGCGCTTCGTCCATCGACACACAGTGGCCAACGACGATGCCGAGCGCTTGCTCGACGCTGTGGATCCCGATGAGATCTTCAGTGAGCTTGAGGTGCTCGCCGACCAATTGCGCGATCGGTGCGCGCCGCCACGGTCGCGCGAACTGCACCTCGCGCTCGCCAAACGGGATCAGCGTGCGGCCATGCGCCTCGTCCACCAACTGGCAGACCAAGTCTTCGGTGAGGTCCATCATGTCGGTGTAAGTCGCGAACGCTTGATAGACCTCGACCGAGGTGAACTCTGGATTGTGGCGCGTCGACACGCCTTCGTTGCGGAAGTTGCGGCCGATTTCAAACACGCGTTCGAGGCCACCGACGACGAGGCGTTTGAGGTGCAGCTCGGTGGCGATGCGCATGAACAGCTGTTGGTCTAAAGCGTTATGGTGCGTCGCGAACGGTTTCGCGCTCGCTCCTCCAGCGAGTTCTTGCAAAATTGGCGTCTCAACCTCCAAAAATCCCCGCGCGTCGAGGTGGTTTTGCACGCCACGAATGATGCGGCTGCGCGCCTTAAACACACGCCGTACGTCAGGGTTGACGATGAGGTCGACGTAGCGTTGGCGGTAGCGCATCTCGACGTCCGCGAGCCCATGAAATTTATCGGGCAGCGGTCGCAGCGCTTTGGTCAGCACGCGCAGCCCGTCGGCGGCGAGTGTGAGCTCTCCCGTTTTTGTGCGCATGGGAGTGCCCGCGACACCGAGGATGTCGCCGATGTCCGCGAGCTTGAGCGCTTCAAACGCGACCGCACCGACGCGGTCCTTTTTGACGTACACCTGCAAATCGCCAGACGCGTCGCGGAGGGTCAGAAAATTCGCTTTACCCATGTCGCGCCGGGTCAGCACCCGGCCGGCGATCGTGCACACGGTGGTGATTTTTTCGAGCGTCGCCGCATCGTGGTCGCGGTAGGTGCTGTGGAAGTCCACGCACGAGGTCTCGGGCTTAAAGTCGTTGGCGTAAGGATTGAGGCCGAGCGCACGGATGCGGTCCGCCTTGTCCATGCGCATCTTGACGAGCTTGTGGATGTCTACTTCATCGCCAGCGGGTGAATCGCCAGCGTTCGCATTTGCATCCGGCAGGTCCTTGGTCACGCAATCTCCCACGCGGACTAACGCCCGCTTGTCGACGTGGGTAAAGAGCCGCCCGCATGGTGTCAACGGGTCAACGGCGGCGTCGTCGCGTGCGTGTTGTCGGCGCGCTCGTGGATGCGCGGTGCGAACATGCGCGGTGCGAACATGCAGCTTCAGCCGCCAAAGCGCATCGCCCACACTTTCGTGACGCCCTCAAGGACGATGTCGCGTGACATTTTCGAGCGTCCGTGTGCGCGTTCGTAAAACACGATGGGGATTTCGCAGACGCGAAAGCCGAGCTTGATGGCGCGATAGGTCATCTCGATTTGAAATGCGTAGCCCGTCGTCGCTACTGTGTCGAGGTCGATGGCCTCAAGCACATCGCGTCGAAAGCACTTGA
>JAYTVG010001063.1:0-2970 GCA_043744135.1 Deltaproteobacteria bacterium
CGGGTGGACTTGTCGACGGTGTCAGACAGCAGATCGGCGTTGTTTTTGAGCGCCGTGCTCATCAAGATCTGGCCCAAACCGATGCTGTTGTCGCGTCCCGCCAGCGTCGCGGCGCCAAAATCCGCGAGATCTTCGTTTTTGGATTGGTCGCGCTGCTCATGCAAGATCACGCCGGCGACGACGGCGGGGTCGAGACGGTACTTTTTGGCGGCGGCGTCGATGACCTCGCCACGCGTGGGTTTTTGGTCGCCGTAGCTGTCACCGTGGATGGTCGAGATGGGCCGCGCCAACAACAGTTCTGCTTGGCGCGCGCGCAGCGTGGCGTCGGGAAACGCCGCGCTCGGATCGCCGTCAAAACCGTTGTTGGTGTTGGCGGACAGTGGATTGCGAAACGCGTCGACGGTCGGCTTAAAGACGTCGCCGACGTCGCTGGCCAAGTGGTATTTGCCGATGTTGCTGTCGCGTGCAGCTTCAATGACGGCAGCTTTTTTGTCGTAGTCGGCTTGCGCGGGGTCGAGGCGTTTTTCTTCCGCCGCTAACCGGCTTTGCTCTTTGACGCGCGCGCCGATGTAGCTGTCGACCGCGCTGGCCGCCCCTAGCGCTGCGAGCTTGTCGAGGCGCACCGTGCCATTGAGCGGCGACGCGCCGGTGGCACCTTGGCCGCTAAACGGCGCGGCAGGGTCGCTTGGCACCACGTCGGCGAATTGCGCGGCATCAAACTTGGCGGCCGCACCCTTGCCGAGCGCACCGAGGTCCCCCATGGTCTTCACGGCGGCTTGCGAGTCGATGGGGCTTGCACCCGACAGCGCGAGCGCAATGTGCGGGATGTTGGCGTCGACCACCGCCGCCACCACCGTCTTAATGCCGGTGGCGAGTGCGCCGGGCTGCGCGTCAACGGCCTTCGCTGCGTCCAAGATGGCGGTTTGTTTGTCGGCGCCAAGGTTGTTCCATTGGCCCTCGATCTTTTGCAGGTTGTCGGGACCGCCCACCACCTCAGTCAAGTGCTGTTGCGCCGCAATGCTTTTCGCCAATGTGTCGACAGCGTCCGATCGGTCGCCCTGTTTGTCGGCGACCAGGCTCGACTTCTCGTCGGCCGTCAGCACGCGATCGCCAATGGCGTCGGGGGCGGTGCCAATCTCGCTGCCGCTGCGCAGCTGCTCATGGACGCGCGCCTGACGCGCGAGCTGATCCGCGCCGCCAAACTGCCGATCGAGCACCGTGCCAGGCAGCTGCACGCCGGCGTTTTGCGCCAAGCCCTCAACGACAGCACTCTGACTTGGCCCCCGCAGCTGCGCGAGCCCCTGCTGCAGGCTGACCGCCGGCTTTAACGGCGCCGCACCGTACAACGCGGCGTTTTGCGCGGCCGTGACGTCGCCGTTGTTGGCGAGCGGGGCTTTGACGTCAGCGACGAGCTTTTGACCCTCGATGCCACGCTGGGCTTGCACGTCGGCCTGCGCCTGCACCGCACTCGCGTCGGCGCTCGGCCTGGCGGCCTTTTGCGCATCCAGCTTCGGCGCAGGCGGCGGCGGTGGCGGCTCTTTGGGTTTGACGGAAATCATGTCACCGACCTTGGGAGCTGAACGACCGTAGCTGAACGGTTTTCGGCACCAGGTCCGCGGTGTGACTCAGACACTCATGCGATGGGAGTCACTCGCCCTTTCACCCACACCGCGCCGCGAAAAAGCCGCTGAGCGGCGCCACCAGCGAACGCGTTCGGGCGAACACGCTATGGGAGCGCGGCCGGCGTCGGGCCTTCTTCGAAGGCTTCTCGCTGCGCTGTGGAGTGCGCCTGCACGAAAACGACCGCGAAGGCATGTATCCGTCAAGCCATGGGAATGTCCCCCAAGCGGGTCATGCGCGACCGTTGCGCCATCGCTTCACGACAAGCGATGCGATGCCGTTGTTGCAGGTGGGCTTTCAGCTCGCACGTCACGGAGAAGATGAGCGGTTCGCAGCCGGGTCCACTGCGCGGGCCAAGGGTGTCCTGCGAGACCGCACGTCCGACGTGATGACACCAGCGCAGCTCGTCACGTTTCATGAAGGGTACCGCTGTCCCGGTGCACAGGTCGGTTCGTTTCGCTGCCGCGACTTTGGCGCGCGGGCGCTGATAGGATTCCACATGACAGCCACAAGCTTCGACCCAAATGACGCGGTTTTCATTTTCATCGACGAGGCCCATGCGTGCGTGGTCAGGTGTGAGCACTTCTTTCACGGTGTCGATTCGGCTTCGCGCCTGGGGCAGCAACTTTCCTTGTGCGAGGACAGGGGAGAACGGGTTGAGCAAGAGATTCGCGAGGTCAATGCGGACTTCAAAGACGCGACCGAGGCGTTCCTGTTCCAGGCCGCAAGACTATCTCTGCTCTTGTTTCCGGTTCGCGGCGGGCAGAAGTTACGAGCCGAGCGCCTTGCGCGCGGTGCGCGCGTTCGCAACCTGTTGGAGATTTCAACCCTCCCTGCACTAGAAAGCCGGGCCTTGCGGGACGCCTTAATGCATATGGACGAGCGAATGGACGAAGCGATAGCAGAACACGGCAAGACAATTTGCCGAAACTACTTCGAGGCGAGGCTCGACTCCCGCGCCGCGACAGAGCGAGTCCTGCGGACGTTCGACATGGCACAAAAAAGCGTGCGAATCCTGGGCGTCCCATACGACCTTGTCCCAATCCGCGAAGAGGTCAGCAAGGTAAAACGCGCTTTAGAGAAGCTTGAGGTTCGACGCACAGCCGCAGAGCAGGCGCGGCTCCGCTAGCTAGCTGCCGAAAAGCCCAATCGGTGTGGCTATCCGCTATGGGCTCAACCAATGGACCGAGCTCGGTCGCTTCCTCGAAGACGCCTGTATCCCCCTGGACAACAACGCCTCCGAAAGAGCGCTGCGCCGTGTTGCGCTGGGCAGGAAAAACTTTCTCTTTGTGGGCGACGCTGATTCCGGCGCAAACATCGCCGGCCTCTACTCGTTGGCAGCGACTTGCG
>JAYTVG010001064.1:0-2967 GCA_043744135.1 Deltaproteobacteria bacterium
CAACAAATGCGTGCGGTGCACGGCGCAGACTTCGAGTGGCTGCAGCGCGGGGAGCGCGAGGTATGCCTTCAACGCCGCGAGTGCGGTGGCGCGCGCCGCGGCGTTGGGTGCGCGCTGCACCTGTTCAGCGCGTACGTGGCCGATAAGCGCGTAGCCATCACGTCGGTGGTAGTCCACGATGCCGAGCGCGAGGAATTCGTCGATATGCGCTTGCATCTGTGCGCCGAGTTCGTTTTGGTCCAGCAGCACGCTGATGGTGTGCAGGCACACCATTGCGCGCGCGTGCTTCACATTGGGCACCAACAGCGCGAGTTCCTGCATCGCGTCTTTCGCCTTGAGGGCCTCGGCGGTGCGGCCCACCATTGAAAGCTGCGAATATAAAATGCCGTGAAAGCCGATGAGCCACGTCGTGCCGCTGATCGACTTCATCAGCGGCAAATGTTCGATGCACCAGCTGACGGCGTTGCGGGCGCGGCCTTGAAACACCATCGAGTGACCGACGTGCAACAGCAAGCGCGAGATATCAGCGGCAGGCGTGTAGCGGATGATGTCGTCGATGACGGCGGTGACGAGCGCTTGGCTGCGGACGTTTGCGCCCGCGAACTCCAGCGCATAGGCATAGTTGACGCGACAATACGCCAGCGCTTCGGGGTCAGCACCCTTCGCCATCTCAAGGGCGCGCGCGCCGTGGTGTTCGACAGCCGCGATGTCGCCGTCGAGCCCCGCCACCCACGCCTGCCCGACGTGCGCCTTGGCACCGTCTGACCCGGCGCCGAGGAAGTGCGCGTTTGTCAGCTCGCGCACCGCGACCAGTTGCATGCCCACCTTGTCACCGAGGAAGTAAAACAAGATCTTGATGGCGCCGTGCACCTGGGACACGAGGCGCCGACGCTGCCGCTCCTTGCGACTCGCGCGGCCAAACCCCACCTTGGTGACGTCGAGCACGCGTGCGAACAGTGCGCTGACACGGCGACTGCGTCCCCACGCTTTGCGTGAGCGTGGCAACCCGGCACCTAAGCAGCGCAGGCTCTCTTGGTATTTGTCGGCAGCGACGTTGTTTTTGCCCTCAAGTGCGAGCGCGTCACCGATGAGGTAAAACAACCGACCGCGATCGACTGCATCCGCATCGACGAGAGCCTCCTCAAAAAACACCCGACCCTGCGCATGACGGCCGCTTCGCACGCACGCGATACCGAGCTGTTCGACGAGGGCACGACGATCAGTCACCGCGCTCGACACCGCGAGCGTTGAGGTGGCTGGCGCCGCGGGCGTCGAGCCGGCGCTCGGCAACAAACCGTAGGCGCGCGACAGGTGGGTAAACGCGGTCTCCGCCGAGAATGCCGCGAGGTCCATGAGGCCGGCGTCGACGCTGGTGTCGTAGACGCGTCGAGGGTTTTTGTCGGCAAAGCCGGCGGCCCAGTGGCGCGCCCGTGCGGCGACGAGCGCGGGCGATTGGTCCGCGATGCGATCGAGGGCGTCCGCGATGCGTTGGTTGTGTGCCTGCGCATCGTCACCGACATCGCTGACGAAAGCCGCGTACACGCGCTCGTGCGAAAAGCGCAACACATCGACACCTTCAATGAGACCTAGCTTGGTGCCGACTGCGATAGCGTCTCGCACCACGTCGGCCGGCACGTCAACAACTTGCACTAAAAAGTCTGCGCTGGCCTCGGTGCCTAAGACCGCGAGCGTACGCAGCACATCGGCATGCGCGACGGCCAGTTCATCAATGCGCGCGAGCACGAGGTCAACAACGTCATCCGGTGGTTT
This sequence comes from Deltaproteobacteria bacterium, assembly GCA_043744135.1. GTDB lineage: Bacteria > Myxococcota > UBA727 > UBA727 > VGSZ01 > JAYTVG01. The sequence goes on from JAYTVG010001064.1 coordinate 1,771, forward strand.
CACCTGAGCGAGCCGCTGCTCGTCGATGACCCACGACGCGCCCCGCTGCACCAACACTTCGCTATCGATAAAGCTGCGCGTGTACTCGATGAGCGCGAACGGGTTGCCGCGGCTGCGATCCTGCAAGCGCGCGAGCGCGTCGTCACCCACCTCGCCGTCGCCGAGCTGCGCGTTGACGAGGGCGCGGACCGCCGCGCTATCAAGAGCGTCCAACGTAAGGTTCCAAGCCCCCTCGACAGCGCGCAACGGTGCAGCAGCGGCATCGGAGCGGGTACACACCACGAGCAAGACCGGCGCCTGCGTGATGCGCGCAGCGATGCGGCTGAGGACCTCGCGCGTCCCCGCGTCTGCCGCGTGCGCATCATCGATCAATAGCAGTGCTCCCCCCATCGCGCGCGCCAACGCTGCGATGAAGCTCGCGGTGCGATCGTAGAGGCGATCGCGTTCGCTGGCGGGCTCGAGCGCCGGTGGCTCGTCAGCGTCGCACAACAAAACCTCCAGCGTGCGCGACAACCGCCGCACCACGCCGGCGTCGTCGCCCGCGGCTGCGCGCACCAGTGCCCGACGCGCGTCACCGGTGCCGGCGGGCGCGTCGGCGATCTCGCGTAGCACCGCGTCCAACGCATCGCGCAGCGGCGCTAGCGGGACGCTTTGTTGTGCGAGCCCTTTGCTTGCCAACACCAACACATTGCGATCGCGCGCGAGCTGCGACACCGCGCGCGCCAGCCGCGTCTTACCGCTGCCGGCGTCGCCGTCGACGACGATGATGGAGCCCTTGGCGTTTGCGCCACCGCGGGCGATGGCGTCGAGGATGCGGCCGCTGCGTGCGAGTTGCGCGTCGCGGCCCACCAGCGGCGCTTCCGCGCGCGCAACGCCCAGATCTTGCACACCGAGCTCAAGCGTTACCCCGCGGCGCAATGCGGCGTCGATGTCAGAAATCCGCTCGAGGTCGTGCGCGAGACCGTCGCCGCTTTGAAAGCGCTGCGCGGGATCTTTGGCGAGCAGCTTTTTGATGATGCACGCGATCGCGGGCGACACGTCTGGGTTGGCGTCGTGGGCGTCGGGGACCGTGCCGGCCGCATGCGCCTCCAGCAACTGCGCCATTGACGCCGACGCGCCCGCGGCGACGAACGGCGGCCGGCCGGTGCCCGCCTCGTAAAGCAGCGCACCGAGCGCGTACAGGTCTGCACGGCCGTC
>JAYTVG010001065.1:0-10025 GCA_043744135.1 Deltaproteobacteria bacterium
CTACGACGTTAGCTATGTAACAGCAGTGCGCTATGGAAACACGTTAGTGCTGCCGCTCGGAAGTTTTTACGTCAAGCGCATCGACCTCTCTGGAGCGGAATTGACGGCGTGGCAAGACAGCACCTTCGATCCCGACCCCGCCATCCCTAGCGACACTGCGTATCTCGATACGGCAACATCAGATGTCAATTTCGTGCAGGGTTCTCGGTTGTTTTGTGACTTACCACAACGAGGTGAGATGGTGAGTTTCTCTGGCACCTCGATTCGAATGCGCTACGGCCAAGCCCAAGATGCGGGTGGCCTCAACTGGACGTCATTTAACGACGTCATTTCGTTTGATGGTGACGCTGCGGCAGACTTCACGGCGGACAATTTCGCCGATGTGGCGGGCAGTTTGCTGAGCCAAGGTGGAGCGCACTATTTGGACACGAGCGGCGAAATTTTTGTCGCAGGCAATCTCGCTGCGAGCGAATTGTATCGTGTCACCGGCCTTGAGCTCAGCACATGGACTGTGCAGAAGCTGCCGGGCACGGCACTGCTGACGACGTCACCAAGCGGCACCTACGGTCGCTTCGTTGTGTTTGAACGAGGGGGAGCCAAGATCGCGATGCGTATCTCAAGCGTCGACAATCCCATCGAGGTCGTGCGTCTGCCGTAACGGCATCGCAAGTGTATGCGGGCGGTCGAGCGTTACTTTGTGAACAGCGTAAACACCGTCAGCGCGATCTCGACGACGATGAGCCCAATGATGTACCACTCAAGCCGGTTGGACTGCTTGGTGTTGACGAAGTTCAGCAACACCTCTGCAGTGGACACCATGAGCGCGAGCTTGCGGTCCAGCGTCTTGTCGCGCTCTTTGAGCTCGTACTCGTCTTCAAGACGCGCGTGCAGTCGCTCAAGGTCGGGGTGATCCCACAGCAGGTCGGGCTTGTCGCTGATCTCAATGCGCCCCGCGAGGTTGTTTTGAATCACCAGCGTCGCGCCGAGGTGTTTTTTCAATTGGGTCTCAAGCGAACCGCCAGCGCCAGTGCGCTCGAGCGCTCGAGCCCAGCCCTCGACCGCCGTGGTGCTGTCGCGCACCAGCGCCTCAGAGCGCGCGAGCACGACACTTTTGGCGAGGATTTCCGCGATCAGCTGCAAGCGTTCGACGCTGATTGCGTTGACGCTGACCACCCCCGCCTCGACGGCCTCAGACGCCTCCACGCGAATCTCTGCGTCTTCAGCCTCTGGTTTTGCAAACGGCTCGCCGATGAACGGTCCGAGCGCCTCCATGAATGCCGCTTCCTCAAGCGCCTGCATGCGGCACAACACGACGACACCGTAGCGAAACACGATCGCCACCCCGTGCTCGCCCGCAGGCACCGCTAACGGCGACGACGCCAAACGCTGCGTTTGTTCAAGGGCGCGCGCATCAATGCGTTCGCCAACGTACAACGCACGCACTTTCACTCGAACCGCTGCCGCAAAGGACTGCATCGCGTTTGCGTTACGACACAACCGCCGCGCCGTCGATGGCCTCGGCGTTGTCGCTGCCAGCGTTGTCGCTGTCGGTGCCGGTCACACGGCCTCGCGTGCGATCAAGCCGGCCCGGCGCGGCGGTTGCGCAAGATCTTCACGAACGAACGCGACCGCAACTCATCAATCGTGATGCCGGTCTTAAGCGCCTCGTGTTCGTCGAGCGCGCCGCAGTTGATGCCGCGCAAAAAGAAATTCAACAGCCCCTGCCCGGTCGCAGCGTCGTCAAACACATCGCCCACCAGCGTGGCTTGCGCCGCTTTGCTGATGAAGTTGGTCAAGCGCGCGCTCGCAGCAGGCAACGCGTCTAAGAAAAACGCGTACAGCGCCGCGTAGCGCGTGGGCAACTGTGCGGGATGCAGGTCCCAGCCTTGGTAGTAGCCGTTCACGAGCGAGTTGTGGATGTGCTTGGTGTGTAAGCGCCACGCGGCGTGCACCACGTCGACATTGGCCTTGTGCTGCGACGCACTCAAGTTGTCCCCGCGGTGCACGGGCACCGGCATGACGTTGGTGGCGCCGTCACTCAGCCAGATGCCGGTGCCAGCAAACGCGTTGGTCATCAGCGCTTTGGCCCATGTGCAGTGCCAATGGTCCATCGTTTGGTAGGCGGCGGTGATGTTGTTGGACGCTGTGAAGTCGTAGGTGCCGAAGTGCGCGGCGACGCAGCGGCCGCGCGCGTGGTCAAGCAGCTGTGGCAACGCGATCCGACCGTCGAGCCCGATGAGCGTGCGGTGATCCTCCACCATCACCTCAAGCTTTAGCGCGCCGCTCGCAAGACCCGTTGAGCGCTCGATCTCTTCGAGCGCATCAACGAGCACAGCCACTTGCTCGGCCGCAGTGATCTTCGGCAGCGTCACGACAAAGCCGGGCGGTACCTTTGCGTGCGTGGCCTCGATCAGCCGCGTGGCGAACAAATCGAGGGTGCGCACCGAACGCGGGAACAGCTCGTCGGAAAACGTCTTGATGCGAATGCCGATAAAGGGTGGCAGCGAACCGTCGCGCAAGCCGGCGGCAACCTCGTCCGCGCAACGCAGCGCGTCTTTGTCTTCTTCGTCGTCAGGGCGGTTGCCGTAGCCGTCTTCGAAATCGATGCGCTGATCTTCAACTGGCTCGCGCTGCAGTTTGGCCCGCACGCGCGCGTACACGATGTCGGCGACGGCAGTGTCGAGACCGACGGCGGCAGCGAACGACGCTGGATCGGGCGCGTAGTCGTCGAGTGCTTTGAGCGCCGCGGTGCCAAGCTTTTTCGCGGTGTCGCGCTTAAACAGCTGCGCGCCACCGTACACCGTGTGCACTGGCTGACGGCCCGCGCCCTCACCCACGAAGCGCGCACTCAGCGGCGCGTTAACAGCCTTCAAACGTTCGCGGGTCGACTTGAGATAGGCATCAGACAACGTCATCGCCCGCCAGTACCACCGAAATGTCGCGCGCGTCAGGGCACGACGGCGCCTTGTGCGATCCACTGCCCAAGCAGTGCGCGCTCGGCGTCGGTCATGCCCGTCATGTTGCCCAGCGGCATGGTTTTGGTGTCGACGGCGCGCACCAAGATGCGGTCCTTGCGCGCCACCACATCCGCCGCCGTGTCAAACACAACGCCAGCGGGCGGTGCCGTGAAGGCCGGGTTGGTTGGGTGCGTCGCGTGGCAGCCCGTGCAGCGCGCGAGCATCACGGTTTGCACTTGCGCGTAACTCACCGCGGGCCCGCTGGCTGTCACGGCGCTTGCTCGCGCGCGAGGTGCGGTCATTGCGACGCCGGCGGCGATCGCAGCGCATGTGCCGATCAAGATCAGCGGATGGGTGTTGGTGCGGACGTTCATCGCATACTTGACGCCGACGCCAGCGACGCACACCAAACCCAACAACAACCAGCTGTACGCGTGACCGTAGAGCGACGCAAAGTGATTCGAGAGCATCAAAAACAACACTGGCAAGGTCAAGTAGTGGTTGTGCACGGACCGTGCTTTGGCGCGCAGCCCCCACGACGCATCGACGGGCTCACCTGCCTGGGTCGACGCCAACATGTGCCGCTGCGCCGGGATGATGCGAAAAAACACGTTGCTCGCCATCACTGTGCCGAGCATCGCGCCGAGCTGAAGATACACCGCGCGCGCGCAAAACACCTGGAGCAACGCGTACGCCGCGGCCATGATCACAACGACCGCAACGACGCCAAACAGCCGGTTGTCGCGTACCAGTGGCGTGCGGCACAGCGCGTCGTATGCGACGACAGCGACAGCCAATAAGCCGGCGCTGAGCGCGACAGCCGCACCGTATGACCACGTGGAGTTCGACTCGACCATCATCGCGCGGCCACCCAGCCAGTACACGACGACGATGAGCAACATGCCCGTGATCCACGTGGCGTACGACTCCCACTTGAACCAATACAACAGCGCGGGCAGCTCTTCTTTTTTGAGCGTCTTACGCTTGACGACTTCGTAAAAGCCGCCCGAGTGGGTCATGTACAGCTCACCGACGATGTCGCCTTCACGCGGCTTGAGCAGGGTTTTGTTGAGGTGCGCATCAAGCCACATGAACAAAAACGAATCGCCGATCCACATGATGGCCGCGACGATGTGCGCCATGCGAACCATCACGTTTAACCACTCGTGCAAATATGCCGGCATGGGCAGCGTGATGGCATACGGTTTCGGCATCGCCCAGGGGTTCGGCGATGGATCGCGCTCATGGTATGCATGCCGCTTGGTTTCAAGCAGCTGTAGGAGCGCACGTGCCGCAAGTGGATCAAGTGTTCCTGTCGACGCGGGTGGTCACGCAAGACAGCGTCCGCCCGGCGGCGGTGCTGGTTTCCCGCGGCAGCATCGTTGACATCGTGCGACCGCATGAGCGCCCTTTGGGTGTCGACGTCATCGACGTGCTTGATGCCGTGTTGATGCCAGGCGCGGTCGATTCGCACGTGCACATCAATGAACCTGGACGCACTGCGTGGGAGGGATTTGCCACGGCGACGCAGGCGGCGGCGCGCGGCGGCGTCACCACACTCATCGACATGCCGCTTAACGCCCTGCCGCCGACAACCACCGTCGCCAACTTCGAACAAAAGCTCGACGCCGCGCGCGGACAGCTCGCCGTCGACGTCGGCTTTTGGGGCGGCGTCGTGCCACAAAACAGCGGCGCGCATACCACACGCGAGCTGGAGGCGCTGGCGCGTCGTGGCGTGTTCGGCTTCAAATGCTTCTTGATCGATTCGGGTGTGCCCGAGTTCGGCTTCATCACGCGACAGCAGCTCGCCCGTGCGCTGCCGGTGCTCAAAGACCTCAACGTGCCGTTGCTCGCGCACGCAGAGCTACAGGGCCCCTGCGACGACGCTGCGGCTGAGTCCAAGCAACTCGATCCGCGCAGCTACCGCGCACACGTGGTGTCGCGACCCAAGCGCGCCGAAGACGAGGCGGTGCGCATGGTGTTGGAGCTCGGCGCGCAGTCGGGCGCACACGTGCACATCGTGCACCACTCATCGAGTTCATCGCTCATCGACTTCAAACGCGCGCGCGACGCCGGCACGCGCTTTTCAGTCGAGACCTGCCCGCACTATTTGACGTTCAATGCCGAAGACATTCCCGACGGTGCGACGCATTTTAAGTGCACGCCGCCCATCCGCGAGCGCGACAACAACGCGCAGTTGTGGGACGCCGTGGTGTCGGGGTTGATCGATGCCGTGGTGTCGGACCACTCGCCCTGCACCGCTGCACTCAAGCAGCTTGAGCGCGGCGTGTTTGATACCGCGTGGGGTGGCATCGCTGGCTTGCAGGTGTCGCTGCCGGCGTTTTTCACGGGCTTGCGCAACCGCGGCATGAACGTCGACACGGCGTTGGTAACACTTGCGCAGCGCATGAGTGCGGCACCTGCTCGGCTGGCGGGGCTCAAGTTGAAAGGAGCGCTCGCGAAAGGCAAGGACGCCGACATGGTGGCATTTGATCCCGCAGCAACGATGACGGTGGACGCAAACACGCTCGCGCACAAAAACAAAATCACCCCGTATCACGACCTCGCGTTGCTGGGTGCGGTGCGCGCGACGTGGGTGCGCGGCCAACGCGTCATGCTGCGGGGCGACCCGTCCACGCTGCGCAACGGACGCGTGCTACTCAACAGCTGAGGTTGGCACGTCAGCTGTTTGATGCGCGTGACGTCCGCATTGACGTGCGCCCGGCGTCGCGTCATTTCAACGCGTCCCTCAGCGTGTCTCTCGTCGCTTCATTCCTCGCGTCCTTGGAGCTCGGCACCGTGCAAACCAATCACCAGCTCGCGGGTTTTGACGATCTCGTTGATCTCGCGAACGAAAAAATCGGTGGTGCCGCCATCGCGTGCAGCGACGACTTTTTTGCCGGCATGGATGCGCTCGTGAAGTCGAAGGACGCGTTGTGGGACGAACACGCCTACACAGATCGCGGCAAGTGGATGGACGGCTGGGAATCCAAGCGCTCACACAAAAACGGCCCCGACGAACACTACGATTGGTGCGTGGTGCGGCTGGGCGCGCCCGGCATCGTGCACGGGGTCATCGTCGACACCGCCTTTTTTCGCGGCAACTTTCCTGCGTATTGCGCCATCGAGGGCACCAGCATCGAGGGCTACCCCACGCCCGACGAACTCATCGCCACGGCCACGTGGGTGCCATTGCTCGCCAAAAGTGCACTTGACGGCAACGCTAGAAATAGCTTCAACGTATCGAGCCGCGCGCGTGTGACGCACGTGCGACTGCGCATCTTTCCTGACGGTGGGGTCGCGCGCCTGCGCGTGTTTGGCGAAGTACTCGCCGATTTGCGCCTCGTTGGTGGCGTTGATGTTGAGCTTGACCTCGCGAGTGCGGACGTCGGCGGCATCGTGGTTGCCTGCAGCGATATGTTTTTTGGTTCGCGCCACAACCTGCTGTTTTCATCGCCGTCCACGGGCATGCATGACGGATGGGAAACCCGGCGTTCGCGGCGCGTAGGCCATGACTGGGCGGTGGTGCGCTTGGGGGTGCAAGGCGTCGCCAACCGCATCGTCGTCGACACCGCGCATTTTAAGGGCAACTGCCCGAGCGGTTTCGCGCTCGACGCCACCGCGCACTACGACGGCGACGCCACCGTGTGGCTTGAGATTTTTGCGCGCGTGCCATTGCAGCCAAATACGCGTCATGTGTTTTTTGCAAACGTCGCAGCGCTCGACGCTACGCATGTTCGCGCGCGTATCGATCCTGACGGTGGCCTGGCGCGTTTGCGGGTCTTCGGCCGCGTCAGCGACAACGGCAAAAGTGCCCACCGCGTCAAACGCCTCAACGCCATGCTGCCCAAAGAAGCGGACCACGCGTTGCTGTCGTGCTGCGGCTCGCGTGCGTGGTCCGCGCAGATGGCGGGCGCGCGTCCCTTCGCCGATGACGCGGCGTTGCTGGCGCAGGCAACGCTGAGCTTCTCGCGACTCACGCCAAACGATTGGTTAGAGGCGTTCGCCGCGCATCCACACATCGGCGGCGCCGCGGCTGCAACGGCAACAGCGACGTCGCTAACCTCCAGCGCACACGAGCAGCACGCGGTGAACAACGCGAGCGCAGACACCCTGACGCAGCTTGCCGCACTCAACGCGGACTACGCCCGCAAACACGGCTTCATCTACATCATCAAAGCCACCGGCAAGAGCGCCGACGAGATGTTGGCGGTGTTGCGCGCCCGAATCGACAACGACAGCGCCACCGAATTGCGAAACGCCGCACGCGAACAACAGCTCATTACCCTGCTGCGTCTGCAGCGTCTTTGCTAAACGGACTCGCGCACCATGGCCACCATCACGACGCACATCCTCGACACATCCATCGGCAAACCTGCGGCGCGTGTGGAGATCGCGCTGACACGCGCGGATGGCACCAACGTTTCAAGCGGCATCACTGACGACGACGGAAGGCTGCGCACCCTCACTCCTGACGGTGTCGCGCCCGGCGCGTACTGCCTGCGCTTCAGCATCGGTGGGTATTTTGCGGCGCGCGGGCAAGCGACCTTTTACCCGCACGCGGAGATTCACTTCATCATCCAAGACGATGCGCAGCACTATCACGTGCCGCTGTTGGTGCAGCCTTACGGTTACAGCACCTACCGAGGGAGTTGAGCGTCACTGCACGTAAAACGTGCCGCCGTAGATCCACACATAGGATGCGCCGGCGTCGCGGACGTCGTCGAGTAAGCGGGTAGCGTCGTCGCGCAAGTCTTCTCGCACGTGCTCGGGCAGCATTCTCACTTCAACGCGGTAGGCGCCCGCTTCCGTCAGCAAAACGTCGAGGCGCTTGTCGCTGGTGGCCGCAACCTCGTCGAAACCTTGCTCCGCGTCGACCGCGCGCAACACCCTCATCACAACTTCGGGCGCGGCGCGATCCGGGTTGAGGTTTTTCACGCCCGGCTTGAGCGCGGTCAGCGTCGCACCCACCGGCACCCTCGACCCCATCTCGTACGTTGTGCCGTCTTTGGTCGCAAACGCGTCGTAGCCGTCGGCAGTGCCGAGCATTTCAAAGACGCCGTAGTTTCGGCCTGCTGCCAGTGCTTCTTTGAGTTCCGCATCCGTGATGCTGCCGTCGCCCCGCGCGTGCACCCGGAGGTGATTTGAAAACGCCGCCATGGTGCGCCGGTAGCTGTCGGCACGCTCGCCGTCTTGAAGCAACGTGGGGAAGGCGTTTTGGTGACAGTCGGTGCCCATCGTGGTGACGAGGTGGCGGCCGGCGGCAAGCACCCGCCCCCAGCGCTGCAGATACCGTGCGTCTTCGTTCCACAGCTCGAGCAGAAATAGATCCGGCACCGCGATGCTGTTGTCGCCGGCGTTGACGCGCAACAACAAATCGAGCGCCACTCCAGCGTTTGCGAGTGTGTTTGCGTGCAGGTTGAACATCTCGAAGCCGTCGACGGGAAACACCAGCAACTCGGCAAGCGTAAAGTCCTCGGGATGCGCGAGCAAAATCACCGCGCCGTGGTCATGCAAAACGGTCGCGGCTTGCGTCGTGAACTCACCGTAGACCGCCTCACGCTCGGCAGTGGTGGCGCCAACGTGCCCCTCAAGCCCCACCGGCATCATGCCGTTTTCCGAGCCCGCCATCAGCAACACATCATGGTCTGCGCATGCCATGCGGTTGGCGGTGGCGAGACCGTCGCGCTCGACCAGGACGTCGCCACGCTCGGGTCGGTACAGCAGCGCTTCAGGAAATTCTGTTGTGATGAAGCTGTCGCCATGGTCCGTCAAAAAAACGAAGTCTTGTTGCGTCGCGCACACGCCGTGGCGGAAGTCGTCGAAGCACGCTGGATCGCGGGAGCCATCGGCGCGCACAGGCGCATTGTCGCACGCGTCGTGCGAATACACTGAGTGTGCGTGGACCAAGCCGCGCACGTCGCGAAAGCCGCGAACCAGCGCCGTCGTTGAAGCGTACGCGACGCCCGGCTTCCACACTGCGTGCGGTGTCGGCTGCGACGCGGGCGAACACGCGACGCTCAACACCACCATCGCCAGCAAAGCGCGCATCATCGCAATAGCGTGACAGATTGCCGCGCAGGATCAATCGGCATCGACGCCCGCAGATCGCGAGCGCGCGTCGATGAGGTAGGCCGCGAAGCCAGCGCGGCTGTTGATCCTCAAGCGCGGGATGTTGGCGAGTGCTGCGGCGTCGAGCGCGTATTGTTCAAGCACCCATGACACGCGTGCCGACGAGGCGTTCACCGGCTGCACCGCGTGCGCGAGCGCACCGTCAAACACCACCAAGCGACCTTCAAGCGGGGCGATGCATTGTGAAGCACCGCGTCCGTCGTCGATCACGAGCGCGCCTTGCTGTAGGTCGCTTGGCACCTGCACATACGCCACCGCCACCGCCACCGGCTTGAGCGCCGAAGGGTCGTGTGACGGCGACAGCGTCGCGTCGATGTGCCTCTCGATACCCGCCGACGGCGGCACCACCAGCGCGTTGAGGTAAAACGCGTTTGGCCGCGGCGGCGTTTTGATGCGGGCGAAGATGCCTGCCCGCATTTGACGGTGTGTGCGCGGATCCACAGCGAGCTGCAAGAACGGTCGCAAAAAAACAAACCGCGAGAGCAGCTCATCGAGCGCTGGCCGTAAAAACGTCACCGAAAAACCACGGGTGGCCTCAAAGGTCCCGCGCAGCGGACTGTCGCCAAAAAAAGGCGAGTGCAGCGCACCTCGTTTGAGTGCGTCGACCTCCTCAGCGCTGAGCGCCCCATCGATCACGACCACACCGCGCATGGCAGGTTGTACCTCGCTACGCGCGTCAGTTGGCAAGCGGCGACGCGTGTGCGTTGTGACGTTGCGGGCGCTGTGGTTGGATCGTCAGTCATGATCCTTGCAGCATTCACCGCGTTTACGTTCATGCACGCAGCCACGCCGCCACAAGCGTCCGACCCGCCTCGCGTCGCCGCGGCGCGCATCGCTCAGGGTGAGGCGCTCAAGGCGAACGTGCAAAAGCTCACAGCGTACCCACCGCGGCAAGTGTTGTTGCGCGCGTACAAGCACGAGGGCGTCTTTGAAGTG
>JAYTVG010001066.1:0-2958 GCA_043744135.1 Deltaproteobacteria bacterium
TAAAAGCCGGGGCGCAGGGGGTGCGTCAGGTTGCGCGCGGCGTACGGCGCGTGCTGCCCCAGCGGCATGACGAATTCGCAATAGTACGCATCGCACGCGATCTCCTCGTCGAGCGGCAGCGTGCGCAGCTTTTGGTACAGCGCGATGTCCTCGGTGTGCGTGCGGTAGCTGGCCCCAGTGGTGCCGAGGCCGTCGCCGCGAAACACAAACGCAGGAAGAATCGTCAACAGCGCAGTCACCGCGATGCACCATGCGCGTTTGCCCGGCAGCAGCGACGTTACGCCGTGCCACACCACCAGCGGCATGCCGACCACGATGATGTACTGAATCGTGAAGCCGATCTGACGCGACGGCAAAAACAACCGAAACGACACGAAGCGCACCAACCCATACGCCGCGATGGCCCCGCAAAACAGCCACAACAGCCCCCACGGAAACGTCAGCGCACCGCGCTCGATCGCGGCTTCACCACCACGACGTCGCCGCAGCGCGCCCGCCGCAGCGAACACGATCGCGCACACCAGCGGCAGCGCGATGAACACGGCGTCGAGGTGGCGGCTGACGACGCTGCGCACAACGGCCGGCGCGGCGTGGTGGCCGAGATCTTTGTACGATCGCGTGAGGTTGTGCTCCATCTGATCTTCAAGCGTGCGGTGTGGAACCTCAGGGAAGCGACCTCCCGCGCGCCACGCCGGCATCTGCTCGGCCTGCTCGTAGCTGACCGACGGACCCCACCACGACGGCGCTTGCAGATCGAGCGACATGCCGAGCGCAAGCACCACCAGGCCTGCGACGAACATGCCTGCACAGCGTCGTAGACGATCGCGCTTGGGGCCTTTGACGACGCAGTACGCGCCGTAGGTGAGGCCGCATGGGATCACGATCGACGGATAGATGCCCGCTTGCAGCACCAACGTCAGCAGCACCAGCCGGTGGCGTCGGTTCAAAAACGCGTACAAAAACAAATACAGCAGCGCGGGCCCCATGCAGCGCGCCATGCCGCCGGTGATTTGTTCGGGCAGGTCCGGCGGATTTCTGATCACCAAGATGCCGGTGAGCACGCCGAGCAGCCAATCGCTGCGCTTGCCGACGATGGCGATGGCACCCGTTGCATACAGCGCATACGCGAGCAGCCCGAGCAGCTTGGCCGCAAACACCGGGCCCATCACGAACGACAACGACGCCATCACCACCCACCAAATCGGCGGCGAGTGGTAGGCGGCCGCGTAGTCGCTCAGCAAGTGTCCCTTCGGGATGGCGCCAGCGACGCTGTAGCGCCAAAAGTGGCCGATGCTTTGGTGTTGGTCGCCCTGCACCGAAAACGCGCTCCACGCGCCGTTGAAGCGAAACGCCATGGTCGCGATGAAAAACCCCACAAACACAACGGCGCTCGCGATCAGCAGCGCGCGGAACCGTCGCCCTTCAAAGCGCGCTTGCAAGATCGTGGGCAACAACGGCGCCGTCGGAGGCGCGTCGGGTGCGGATGCGTCGGGTGCGGGCGCGTCGTCAATGACAGTCCCATTCACAACGGTGGGTGCCACCGCATCGACGGCGCTCGCCGGCGCACCGACTGCGGCGGCGGCATCTGTTGCGTCGTCAGTCATCGCCTGTCCGAAGTCGCCTACCGCCCGCTTTGAGATAGCTCACCTCACGCAAACCCAGCTTGGCCAAGCGGAACTCGACCGCAGCGCCGAGCACGCCAAAGCCGTACTTCACGCTGCGCGAAAAATTGATGGAGCTGGCGTCGTCAAAGTATTTGGTGGGGCAGGTGACCTCGGCGATCTTGAAGCCGAAGTACGCCGCTTGCACCAGCATCTGGTTGTCAAACACGAAGTCGTCGTCGTTTTCTTCCAGCGGCAGCGTCTCAAGCAGCGTGCGTGAAAATGCGCGGTAGCCGGTGTGGTACTCGCTGAGTTTCTCGCCGATGAGCACGTTTTCCGTCGCTGTCAGCAAACGGTTCGCGACGTATTTGTACAGCGGCATGCCGCCGCGCAAGCTGCCGCCACCTAAGATGCGACTGCCGAGTGCCACGTCGTACAGGCCGCTGGCAACGCAGCTGGCGAGCGCCGGGATGAGCTTCGGCGTGTATTGGTAGTCGGGGTGCACCATGACGACGATGTCGGCGCCGCGTGCGAGCGCCGCGGTGTAGCAAGTCTTTTGGTTGCCGCCGTAGCCGCGGTTTTTTTCGTGCACAATGACGTGCAGGCCAAGCTGACGCGCCACCTCCACCGTGTTGTCGCGCGAGCGATCGTCCACCAAAATGATGTCGTCCACGACGCTGCGAGGCACCTCCGCGGCGGTTTGCTCAAGCGTGCGCTCCGCGTTGTACGCCGGCATCACGACACAGATTTTTTTCCCGTCGAGCATGCGTTCGTCCTCGCGTGTCGGCTAACACGGCACTTTCGTCATAACCAGAGCGCTCCGTCGCAAAACGTGGCGCGATCGCTCGCTCAGTGTTGCGTGTCGGAAAATCCGGCGCGCTCCCACAAGCGTTTCAAAAACGGCGGCGCGTACCAGTTCCAGTCGCCCATCAAGCGCATCGCCGCCGGCACCAACAACGCGCGGATGACGGTGGCGTCGATGGCGATCGCAAGCGCCATGCCGACGCCGAGCGCCTTCAAAAACAAAATCTGTGAGGTGGCAAAGGCCGCGATCACGGCGATCAACAACGCAGCTGCACTCGTGATGAGGCGGCCGGTGCGCGCTAAGCCACGCGCGACCGCTAGCGTGTTGTCGTGTGTCTTGAGGTACTCCTCGCGCACGCGCGATAACAGCAGCACTTCGTAGTCCATGCTGAGACCAAACACGATCGCGAACATCAACAGTGGTGCAGTGACGTCGGAGATGCCGAGCGGCTCATAGCGCAGCAGCGTGGTAAAACGCCCGTCTTGAAACACCCACACGATAGCGCCGAAGCTGGCGGTCAAGCTCAGCGAGTTCATCACCATCGCTTTGATC
>JAYTVG010001067.1:0-2957 GCA_043744135.1 Deltaproteobacteria bacterium
GAGTTACACATGTCGACCAAAATTTCAGGCCAGCTCAACAACCTCGCAAACAAATGGGAAGTCTTGTCGGAAAAGACCCCGGACGTGGCAGCAAAGGCGACGGCGGACATCGTTCGCGTCGGCGTCAAGCTCGTCGGCCCCGGCGCTGAAGCAGTCGGCGGTATGTACGTCGCTGGCAAGTCGGCCGACAACCTCGCAGGCATCATCAACGGCCACGACGTCCCCGGCTTCAAGGCTTCGACCTCGAACACCGACGCCGTCCTCGGCGGCGTTGTCTACGGTGTCGCTGGTATGGTCGGCCTCGGCATGACCGTGCACGCTGCTCTGCGCGCTGCCGCGATCATCGCAAGCTCGGTTGAAAAGAACGATTAGTCATTGCGCCGAAAGGCCGATGGCAAGGAGTCCGCGCAAGCGGGCTCCTTGTTTGTTTGTGAACGCTTGCTCCGCCTCACCTCTCTTCGACGGCCATCTCCAACAGGATCCTTCCCATGACGCTTAAAGTTGGCCCGAACGACAAAACCCTCCGCGCTTTGCTCGCTAACTCGGCGCAACAGACGGATCCGCTGACGCTACAACTGCGCGCGATCCACGCCTCGCCAGATTTGAAGCCTGACGAAGCAAGCGTGCTGCGCTCCGCCGCGGAAGTCGTCATCAAGCTGCAGCTGCGGCGCGAATACCCCATCTTGGAGCGGGTGCTTTCAAGCTTGATGGGCCGCCTCAAAACCGGCGATGCCGTGCAGCCGCTCGACACCGCACAAACCAAAGCGCTCGTCGAGCTGATGGGCACGCTGTCGGACGCTGAAAACGCCGCCCTCAACCACCTCAATGACGTCGGTCTCATCAAGCCCACCGACTGGCAAGACGTCGTCAAGCCGCATAAGGCGTGGTCCAACCGCCTCGAGCACGGCGATGTGCAAAAGGTCAAATGGGGCGCAGCGCTGCTCGCAAACGGCCTGTCCCCCGTCGCCGCCGCGATCACGCTGTCGATGCTCATTCCTGGTGTCGGCGGTGCGCTCGGCGCGGTCGTCATGGCCACGGGCATGGGCTTGGCGGTCTCGCCGAAGGTCAATGCCAAGATTCAGTTTGCCAGCAGCGTCGAAAATCGCGCCATGGGCATGAACACGCTTGAGGGTCGCGAGACCGTGTCAGAGCCGGTGTTGTTGACGGCGCGCCTCGCCGAAGGTGCCGCATTTCAGGGCCCGAACATGGCGGCGAACCTCGCGCAAGAGGTCGAACTGATGAACCTGCTGCTCAAGGCGCGGTCGGATTCGAACAAAGGCTGGGGTGGCTACGAGAGTGCATTTTTGCAATCTGCCGGCAACTACCAAGCCGGAGTGGAAGCGTTGGCCAAAGAGCACGCCACCACGCCGATGTCAGACGCCGCCATGCGCCGTGAGTTGTTCGATTTTCGCGCCACCTTGATGGCGCCTGAAAAGATGCTGCCGCTGGTGCAGCTTGTGGCCGCCATCAACGTGCCCCCCAACGACGACACGCGCATCATTTTGGGGCATCGCCAAATGGCCGAAGCGTTCGCGCTTGTCTCCAAACAAGTGGCGGTCGGCAGCCCAGAGGCGCCTGCCAGCGCTCAGTTCATCCTCAGCGCACTGCCGGTCATGGACGATGAAGTGCAAGGCAGCGTGACGAGCTTCAACAAGCTGCTGCTCAATAAGGTCATCGCGGGCGCAGCCCTCACGCCTGACGAACAAGGCCAACTCAAGACTGCGAGCACTGACCTGATGCGCATCGCGACCGACGCGCTCAGCTACCACGGCCTCGACGCGAGTGGCGCCAAAAAACGCGGATCGGAGATCGTCGAAGCGTATTTGCGCAACGTGCTGCCCGCGTTTGGCCAAGAAAGTGGCGACGTTAAAGTGCGGGACGTCAGCGTCACCACCGACAGGGACGGCAGCTTTGTTGTGCGGGGCGGCTTTAAGTCCGGGTGGTTCGCGCAAGAGGGCGGCTTTCACTTGAAAGTCGGTCGGGACGCGACCGCGGACATGAGCGAGGTCAAAATCGACATCGGACCCAAGCGTGCGTCCGCCATCGCTCAAGCAGCAGTGACGCAAGCAGCGACTTTGTTGCAGACCAACGGCCGTGACGTCCAGGTCACGAACGTCAGCGGCGGCAACGGCGGCAACGACTACAGCGTCGACGTAACGGTCGCAGGCAAAGCACTCAAGGTCGCGGTCACGTCGATGGGCCTCGTCGACTGGGCGACCACCGCTTAGCCTTCTCGGTCAAATTCCATTTCACCGACCTTGGGAGCTGAACATCTCCCACGATCGGTGCATTCATCTACGTTTCGGCCTGTCGCCTCCGCATTGCAAGCGGCTTGTGAGCGGTGTCGCCGCGCACGGTGGTGCGCCCGCCGTGCATTCGCGCTACAACCAAGCCGCTGACAAGCGGAGGTTTCATGGCAGCGATCATGATCGGTGGCGTACGCGTCGAGGCACCGGCCGAATACCAAGTGAAGATGGTCGTCTTCACCGCGCCGATGAAGGCCAATAAAGTGGCGGGCGCCTCACCGCGCTTTTTGCAAAAGGAGCGGTTGTTTTTGCGCAACCTCGTGGTGGCCCGAGAAGAACTGCCAAACGGCAGCTCGCTTGACGACTACACGGCGAAACAAGTCGACGCACTCGCCAGCCAGATCCCAGGCTTTAAGCGGCTCAAAAACGATCGGATCACGATCGCTGGCACGTCGTGTCCGATCGTCGAAAGCCAAGGCGCCGGCCCCGAGGGGTTGGCGCTCACCACCATCACGGCGTTTTACGAAAACGCCGGCACCGTGTGGACCATCTCCGCGTCAAACCTCACGGGCATTCAATTTCAAGACACGCGCGCCGAATACCACGACATCATCAAGTCGTTTCAGGTCTCGCCTTAGCACACGCTATGACACCCGCGCCTGCCACAGCGCGCGCCCGACCACCAGCTGGCCCAGCAGCGCCGCCGCCACC